>JAEOUJ010000310.1 GCA_016839405.1 Candidatus Gerdarchaeota archaeon
AGTTCTATAACAAATGATATTGCAATTATGAGTATCATAATCGGTAAAAAGTCAGCTATAAAGCTCATGTGAAAACCTATCCTTTGAATGCCAAATCCGTTTTTTATATGTTTATGATTATTTAAATAACCCTTCTTTAATAAAAATTCTTTAAAAATCTATATGTTAATACTCAATCTTTGTATAAACGTATTAAAGATCTAGTTTCAAGCACTTCTCTATCAAAATCCTCTTTGTATAAATCGAACCATACATGAAAATCATCAGCTTTAATTGCTTTTGATTCTTCAACAAGAATAATTACACTCTTTCTCAAAAAATTCTTTACTTGAACTAAAAAAAACTGCTTCCAGATTTTTGTTTTATTGTCTTGGATTTTTTCAATCTTCACGATTTTTCCAAGTTTTCTATTATTTTTATCAGCTGCAATTTTTCCAACAAATTTTTCTGATGATTCCATTTGATTCAACCAATAATTGTAATTTAATTATTTTAAAATCATAATTTTACTTTAATCTTATCTTTAAACTGAAGTATTAATTGATTATTTTCCAAAATTGGTTTTATTTTGTATGCAAGAATATCAACACCATTGACATTAGCTTCCTTCAAATGAGTAGTAAAAATTGGATCAGTATCTTTGTTTGGTGAAAAACAAATTGGATCATCTCTCATACAAATAAATAATACTACACCCTTATGACCTTCCTTTTTTATTTTAATTAGCTCTAGTAAATGTCTTGCTCCTCTAGTTGTTGGTGCGTCGGGAAAAAAAGCAGTATTGTCTTTAACTAAAGTTACACCTTTAACTTCTACAAAGCACCTTTGATTGTTTTTTTCTAATAAGAAATCTAATCTGCTATTTCCATATTTTACTTCTGATCTTAGAAGTGCAAAATCATGTAATTCAGAAATCCAACCGTTAATTAAAGCAGTTTTTGCAACTATATTTGGAAGACTTGAGTTGATAACGACTAAATTCCCTTGATGTTCAACTGCTAAAATATCCCATTTTGTTTTACGTTTATTTTCATTAATTGGCTTCCGAATAAGAAGTTTAGCTTTTGGGACTAATAATTCTTTCATTCTTCCTGGATCATGTAAAAAAGCCTTTTCTGTTTTCGTAACTCCTTGAGGAGTGAGATTAACAAGAAATCTATTAGGCCGATCAAAAAAAGTAGCAAAACTTGTTATGCCATTCACATAGATTTCTTTATTCTTCATAACTGGAGGATTAAAATCGTTAGTAATAACTTTTTGCATAGAAAAAAAATAATAATAAAAAATTTTCTCACAAATTTATTTATACTCTTAATTTGTTATATTAGTAGCTTTATAATTGGTGGTGGGAAGTTAGTGGAAGGAATTGAAACTGAAGCAACAACACAAAAACACAATTCCAATGGCATTATTGAATTAGCAAGAGTTTCAGAAGCACAAACAACCAGTAAAAAGAATGTTTTATTTTGGGCTTTTTATGATGCAGCAGATACAATATTTGCTATGGCAATTATCTCAATAACACTATATCAATGGGGTGAATTAATGGGTATGAGAGCTGGTTTTTCCTTTGAACGTGCACATGTTTTAGTAAGCACATTTTTGATGATAAGTAATATTCTTGTTGCGTTGTTACTGCCAATTCTTGGTGCTCATTCTGATATTGTTGGAAAGAGGAAAAGACTTGTTCTTATATTTGGGGTATTAACTATTATTTTAACTCCATTAATTGTTGTTTCATTTCGATTCTTACTTGGTTTATTTATTTTTATGATTGCTAATGTTACATATCAAACTGCAAATCTTTACTATGAATCAATGTTACCTTATATTTGTGACACTAATAGAAGAGCTAAAGTTTCCGCTTTTGGTGTAGCATTTGGATATTTAGGAACTATTTTTGCTGTTGTTTTAGTTTTTGTTTTGCCATTAATTTTTGGTGATGCTACAAAAACGGATGATGTAATCAATGGAATAGTCTCACCTGAAAATATTGAATTGAATTGGGTTTTCTGGATGTTTCTTTTTGCAGCGATAATTTATTTTCTATTATCCTTACCATTTTTATGGGTAAAAGAGTGCAAACTAGAGGAAGAACAAAAAGAACCTTTTGGTTTAAGGATTAAAAGCACCTTTATACAATTGGGTCGAACATTTAAAGAAATTTTCACCAAAAATAGAGATATGGTTTTGTATCTCTTTGGATGGTTTCTGATAAATGATGCAGTGGGAACATGTATTGCAATTCTAGTTGATTATCTTAGAGAGGGATTAGGATTAGATGAGATGAGAGCTGGAGCAATTCTCATTATAGGTATTGTTATTGGGGTAGCATTTCTTTATTTAATGGGACCAATAATTGATAAAAGAGGGCCAAAATTTGGTATTATTATTACAACAATTACTTGGTCAATAGGTATTATTTTAACAATTATTGCAGGTGTCACTTATAAAACAACAATTATCTCAGAGAATGGTTTTGATTTAGTATTAGTTCATAAATTGCGTATTTTAGCTTATATTGCATCAGCAATCCTATCATTTGGTATGGGTTCTGTATTTGTGATTGGTAGACAATTCTTATTAGAATTAGCACCACCGGAAAGAATTGGTCAATATATGGGATTCAAAAAAATTTCAGGTAAAGTAAGTGCTGCTTTAGGACCTTTAATTTTTTCAGGTGTCTTATCGGCTGTAATTCCCTTTGGTAAAACTTTAGCTTATCAAATGGCTATATTATCTTTACTTGGTTTCTTTTTGATTGGTTTTGTAATCACTCAATTTATAAGAAATTACCATCCTCAATATCTTGAAGGAAAGCGATTTCCATATAAAAAATAAGAAAGGTGTAAAAGATACACCTTTTAACCAGTAATAATCTTCAAGAAATATTCATGGAATCGTGTATCATCAGTTAATTCTGGATGAAAGGTAACTGCTAGAAGCTTGTCTTGTTGAGCTGCATAAATTCCTTCTGAATCCTGAGCGAGAATTTGAACATTCTTTTTTG
>JAEOUJ010000311.1 GCA_016839405.1 Candidatus Gerdarchaeota archaeon
ACTACTGTACGATCCAATAGTCTTTTCTATTTTTATAATCAAAATAAAAAATTTGATTTATGGGCTGAAATAAAAAATAAATTGATAGAACAAGAAGGCAATTTTTGTTGGATTTGTACTAAAGAAAGTTCTCAATTACATCTTCATGAATTTTGGCATTTCGATGATGAAACGAAAACAATGGTTTTAAAGGAAATACACCATGTATGCCAATTTTGTGATAAAATTATGCATGCAGACTTATGGTTTCTTTCTGATTATGGAAGAAAACAATTACAAGAATTAAATCTTTTCCCTGAAGATTTAATTAAACATTATTGCAAGGTTAATGATTGTTCTTTGAAAGATTTTGGCAAAAATTGGCGTGAAGCTTTTACAACTTGGAAAAAACGCAGTGAAATTAATTGGTTTAAGGATTTTGGCATATTTCAACCAGAATAGATTAGCTAGTTAACTTATTAATCAATGATTTTTTAAAGGGATATATTTAGTTTTCAACATAGTAAAATGGCTTGAAAGATTAAATCAATAGAAACCAAAAAACTCTTATCTAAGTCACTTTTGCTGATTCGCAAGAAAATAATCAACTATGATTTTTTTCATTTGAAAAGTTCTAAGTTGATTACTACAAAAATAACAAAAAAAGAATACAAAAATGTTTAGTGAGTTGTATAAACATGGTCAAAGTTAAAAATCCCGACGAAATCAGGGATATGGTTAAAAATCATCCTATGAATCTTAGACGTGTCTTTAGCATCGCAGCACATATCGATCACGGCAAAACAACTACTTCAGATTATTTGTTACGCCGTGCTGGTTTAATGTCTGATCATGATGCAGGTTCAAAATTAATGACCGATTCTGATGAAGAAGAACAAGAAAGAGGTATTACTATCTTTACAAGTGTTGTTCTTCTAAGTTATGAACACAAAGATGATACTTACTTATTTGAAATTAATGACACTCCAGGTCATATCTCCTTTACTGGAGAAGTAAGTAGAGCTCTACGAGGTAGTGATGGAGCTATCATCTTAGTGGATGCATTAGAAGGAGTAATGACTCAAACAGAAACCAACATTCGTTTAGCTGTTGGTGAAGAAATGTGTAAACCAGTTCTTTTCATAAATAAGGTTGATCGTCTTATCAGTGAGTTAAAACTCCCACCCAATAAGGTCTTTGAACGAATCGACACAATCATAACTCAAGTTAATGCTCTAATTAAGAAAATCGCTCCAAAGAATTTTGCTAAAGATTGGCAAGTCAACTTCCAAAAGAATAGTGTTGCTATTGGAAGTGCTAAAGATGGTTGGGCTTTTACATGGGATATCTTGCAAGAAAGTGGTCATAAAACACCAAATATTGTTTTCGAGAA
The DNA here is from genome assembly GCA_016839405.1 of Candidatus Gerdarchaeota archaeon. Next base: position 1,373 of record JAEOUJ010000311.1, read on the forward strand.
ATACACTGCTGGCGATAAACAATGGTTAAGGGATAACCTTCACCTTGAAGATGCTCTTTTAAGAATGGTTATTCAACACTTACCTAATCCAGAAGAAGCTCAGCAATATAAAATTCCGAAAATATGGAGTGGTGATATAAACTCTAAAGAAGGTCAAGCACTCATTAATTGTGATCGCAATGGACCTTTAATAGGTATGATCACTAAAGTTTTCATTGATCCAAAGAGTAAAAGACCAACATTAATAGGTCGAGTTTTTTCAGGAACAATAAAAGCTGGTCAAGATATTGAATTGATTAATTCAAAGAAAAAAGTCCCTGTTAAGCGATTAGGCGTAATGGAAATTACTGATATATTGGATGTTGATGAAATACCAGCTGGTAATTTATTTGCTGTATTTGGTTTTATAGCACCAAGTGGAGAATCATTTAGAACCATTGATACAGATACACCAGGATTTGAAGAAATTTCCTATGCTGCTGAACCAGTTGTAAGTAGAGCTATTGAAGCAATTGATCCACAAGATATAGCAAAATTAGGTGACGTGGTTTCAAAATGGATTATGGCTGATCCAACAGCAACTTTCAGACATGATAAAGAAAGCAATAAATATATACTTGCAGGTATCGATCCATTGCAAATTGAAATTCTTACTAAAAGAATAAATGAACAAGTGAAGATACGAGTATTTGAGCCAATTATTGTTTATCGTGAACGAATTTCTAAGAATGGAATAGAAATCCATACAAAATCACCAAATGCTCATAATAGATTGAAACTTTTCATTGAACCTTTAGATGACAAAGCAATTGCTCTTTTAAAGAGTAATGAAATAAACATCAATCAAGATGAAAAAGTTCGAGCTGGAATTCTTAGAGATAAAGCTGGTTGGGATGCAAAATTCGCTAGAAAAATTTGGGACATAGAAGGATTAAATATGCTTATTGATGCCAGTTCTGGTGTTCAACGAATGGACAGAATAAAACAATATGTTATTCAAATCTTCAAAGAATTTACATTTTCATCGACTGTAGCAAAAGAACCAACTTTAGGGCTAAAAGTAGTGATAACAGATGCAACAATTCATACTGATCCAGCACATACAGGATTCTCAGAAATTCTCGGAATGACAACTGCTGCATTAAATATTTCATTTTTAACAGCTGAACCACATCTTTACGAACCAATATTACGAGTTGATATTAAATCACCAAAGGATTATATGGGTAACATCATGACAATTATCAATCAAAACCGCGGAAGAATTGAAGATACACTTGATGAAGGAGATAATGTAAGAATTAAAGGAATCTTACCAACTGTTCAAACACTAGGTGATTTCGCAGAAAATATTAGAAGCTCAACATCTGGAAGAGCCTTTTGGGGCTATGAATTTACCGGTTTTGAAATAGTGCCAACAAGTCTTGAAGCTGAAGTAATTCATGAAATAAGAAAACGAAAAGAATTACCAGAAGAAATTCCCACACCAGATAATTGGGCAAGGTTCATTTACAAAAGACAATAAAAACTTGGAAAGAGAGTCATATCTCTCTTTTATTTATTATTTTTTTTAAAAAATTAAATTATTTTTAATTAGTAGATTAAAAAAGAAGAAAAAAGTAAATTAGAGAGTGTTATCCTCATCTAATAAACTTTGGAAATGATCATGATGTTCTTCTTCATCTTCTAAGATCTGAGTGAAAATGAATGCAGTTGTTTCATCACCTTCATCACGAGCTTTCTTGATAATTTTCTTATAGAAAGCTATTGCACCCTCTTCTGCTTTCATATCAATAGTAACCATTTCCTTAAGATTTTCACCAAC
>JAEOUJ010000037.1 GCA_016839405.1 Candidatus Gerdarchaeota archaeon
CTTTAAATTCACCAGCAACAACAACTGGTGCATTTGGTGGTTCTGCACTAGGAGATGTATGTGCTAAGCCTTTCATTGCAGAGGAACCTCTTACAGAGCAACCAGCAACAATGACAATTTCTGAAACCCCATTTGATATAGGGTGTTCTTTAATATCCTTAATAACGGGATGAGTTGGCATATTAAATTCATTATTTGTTTCATCTTTGACTTGATCAGAAAGCATTTCAATGCCTACTCGATTCAAAACTTCATTCATATTTGTGCGTAAACCTCTGTCTCCTCCAGCATTTCCTATGATTAGCAATCCCCCTCCACGTTCAACAAAATTTAGTAAAGCATCAATTTCATTTTTAGCTAATTTTGAACCATCTGGACAGGCAAATACAAAAACATCACAACGTAGTGATTTTTCAGTAATTGGAAAATCATTATAACTTTCTACATCAAATCCTTCATTTCTAAGTGAATCACGAAGAATAGAGTAATTAGTATTAATTTTTCCTCTTTCTTTTTGTGTTTCATCAAAAAATATTTTCAATTTTAGAAAACCATCCACATGTAGTTAATCATTTAATCTTCTCTTAATACATAAGATACACTTTATTTTTTGAACGTTATGGATAGACCACCAAACATTATTATTAAATAATTTGTTTTTTACATATTAAATATCTCTTATTATTAATAAAAAGCATTAAGGTCCTTACAATGTTAGATGAATATTTTACAAATGAGGAATTGTTTAATTTATATCTAGAAGATGCAAAATATCCTTTTAGTGGCTGGGATTTTTCACATATTTCAAGTAGAATTGTTTCAACACCTCTTACATGGAGTTATGATAGTATTGTCATCCCATTTATTAGAAAAGCAGAAACATTACTAGATATGGGTACAGGTGGAGGGGAAAAATTAATTTCATTTCAACCATTACCAAAGAAAACATTTGCTACAGAAGGATATGAACCTAATATACCAATTGCAAAAAAAACATTAGAACCATTAGGTGTTCAAGTTGTTAAAATTGAAAAGGATGAGAAATTAGATTTTCCAGATAATTTTTTCGATTTAATTATAAACCGTCATGAATCTTACTCGCCTATGGAAATTAAGAGAGTTTTAAAACCAAAAGGTTATTTTATTACTCAACAAGTTGGCAGTGAAAATGATTTAGATCTGAATTTTTTTTTAGAAGGTAAAATAAACAATGATACTTTAGGATTTTCTCATTGGAATCTTGATTTTGTAGTAAAACAACTATCAGATATTGGTTTATTAATCAGATATAAAAGAGAGTCTTTCCCAACACAAAGGTGTTTTGATATAGGGGCAATTGTTTATTATCTAAAAGCAATACCCTGGCAAATTCCAGATTTCACTGTAGAAAAATATTACAGCAAATTATTTGAACTACATAAGAAAATCCAAGAAGAGGGGTATTTTGATATAAAAAATCATAGATTTTTAATTATAGCTCAAAAAAGTAATCAGCAATAAAAATTATAGAATAAAGAAATAAAATCATTTGAAGTATTATGGAGATTTTACTGTGAGTGGAAAAAACGAACAACTGTTACTAAGTATTGATGTCGGAACAACAGGCGGACGTGTAATAATTTTTAATCATCAAGGAAAAATATTAGCTAGTGTATATGAAGAATATCCAAGTTTTTATCCTTCACCGACTTTTGTTGAACAAAATGCTAATGACTGGTGGAATATAACAAAAAAAGTTATTCATAAAGCATTGAAGAATCCAGAAATTAATGTAAAAGATATTGTAGGAATTAGCTGTACAAATCAACGTGAAACAATCGTTCCAGTTAATGAAGATGGAGAGTCTCTTAGTAATGCAGTTGTTTGGCAAGATCGTCGAACTATAGCTGAATGTCAATATATTGAAGAAAAAATAGGCAAAAATAAAATCTATGATATAACTGGATTAACAATAGATCCATATTTTTCTTGCCCAAAAATTCTTTGGATTAAAAAACATTGGTCTGAATCATATAATAAAGCTCACAAATTTTTATTAGTTCATGATTACATTCAAATGAAATTAACTGGAGAATTTGTTACAGATTATAGCAATGCATCTCGTACTATGTTATTTGATATAAACAAACTATCATGGTCCAATGAAATTTTAAATAAATTAGATATTCCAAAAGAGAAATTACCTGATCCTCTTCCTTCTGGACAAAAAATTGGTATTATCGATAAAAAAATTGCTAACGAATTAGGTTTATCAGATAACATTCCAGTATCTGCTGGAGGGGGTGATCAACAATGTGCAGCAATAGGTGTAGGTGTAACTAAAAAGGGGAGGGTAAAAGCAACAACTGGCACTGGAACATTTTTACTAGCCTATCTCGAAAAAAATAAGAGAGATCCAAAAAAACGTGTTTTGTGTAGTTGCCATGCAATACCTGGTAAATATGTATTGGAAGCTAGCATTTTTACAACAGGTTCTATTCTAAGATGGTTTAGAGATAATTTCTCATCAGCAGAAAAAAGCTTAGCCCCAAGATTGAATCTTGATTCTTATGACTTATTAGGGATGCAAGCTGAAAATATACCTCCCGGTTCAGAAGGAGTAATGATACTTCCTCATTTTGTAGGTGCAGGAGCTCCTCATTGGGATCCGAATGCCCGAGGTTTGATTTTTGGGCTAGGATTAGGACACACTAGGAATCATCTTATTAGAGCAATTATGGAAGCAGCTTGCTACGAAATTAAATCTAATCTTCTAATCTTTAGGGAGCTTGGAGTTATGCTATCAGAGCTTAGAATTACAGGTGGTGCTTCACGAAATTTAATCTGGAATCAAATTGAATCTGATATATGTAATTTACCAGTTATTAAAGGAAAAGTTGAAGAGGCAACAGCTTTAGGTGCTGCGATATTAGCAGGAGTTGGTGCTGGTATTTACAAAAATATAGATGACGCTGCAAATAATATGGTAGAAGTGGAAGATAAAAGAATCCCTATAAAAGAAAACAGCAAAAGATATGATGAATTCTATTCAATTTATAGTGAATTATATAATTCAATTAAAGAAAAAAATCTATACGAAAAGCTATCAAAAATAATTTGAAAGGGAATAACTTTTCCCTTTATTTGTTATCTTGTTCCAGTTCTTTTATAAAATCAAAAATAACATCTACTAGCGGTTGATCATGAGCTGCTTTATTACTTCCTAAATCTATATATTTTGCATTAGGCATTAAATTACAATTTTCCAATGTTTCTTCTGCAAGATGCATTTTATCACTAGAAGCTCCTATTAGAATACTTTTTGCTTTAATTTTTGGAAGAGATTCTTGATTGTTGTAACCAAGCATTTGCCAACCTACTCTTCTTGTTTTACGCAAATCAGCTTCTTCAGCTGAACGTAGATATTTATCAAGCTGTTCAGGTTCAGCATTTTTATCTACATATCTCCTGGTTAAATACCACCTCATAGCTGGCATAAATAATCTTTTCATAAATTGTGGGACTAATGTAGCAAATAATGGAACAATAAAACTAATATGATAGATAATTGTAGGGCCTACCCATATTGCACCATTGGGTTGAAACCAATCATTACTTAAAGCAATTGCTTCAATGGTTCCCCCAGTTGAGCTGCAAATTGTTATATAATCCTTACTGCCTAAATCCAGTTGCTCAATTACTTCTTTTATATCATATGCCATTTTCTCTAATGTAATTGAATGTCTAGTTTTCCGATTAGGCATAATACTAGAGTATTTTTCCCTTGATTCAAAGTAATAAATACGAAAATCTTTAGAAAGTAATTCTATTGATTTATGCCAACTTTGAAAAACAGTAATAAATCCTGGGATAAAAAGCAAAATATACTTATTAGGTTTTTTTGCCAAGTCAAAATCCAATACACGAACTTTGGTACCATCAGTCATTTCAAAGTATAATTCTTTTGCTTTTTTTTCAAGATCAGTTCTTCTATCTTTTTTCTTTTTTCCCAAAGCCATTATCTCCAAATAAATGTTATTCAGTTAAATGTTTTCATTCCCGAGCAATTCATATAATATCAAAGTTGTTTTAGAATATTCAAATATAAACTTTATACTGAATTATTGCTATTATGCCTAAGCAGTTATTTTTGAACTAAAATTTAAACCATGTTCACTTAAAATAAGTAAGAGATTTTCACGTTCTTCATCTGTTAGATTGCGTAAAGGAGGTCTAACAAATGATTCATTTCCAATTAATTTGGAAAAAATAAATTTTTGAGCCGCTCTTGATGGAAATCTTGTCATAAGAGCCCGAATACCTATTAGTGATTCTTGTTCAATCCAAGCTTTATCTGCATTCCCACTTTTGTATGTTTTAAAAATTTTCAAAGGATATTCTGGAAAAATATTGGCTATAGCACTGACAGCTCCATCACAGCCAGCATTAAGACCATTGTATATCATCCGATCACTGCCGACCAAAATAGATAATTCTTCAAATGAACCTGCATAAGCTAAAATAACATCTGTAGAACTACTCAAATCTTTGATTCCTGCTATATTTTTGTATTCCATTGTTAAATTAGAGATTAATTCAATACTTAGTTCCATTTGAGTATAAGTTGGTACATTACATAAGAAAACTGGGAATTTATTTATTTCATCAAATATTTTGCTAAAGAAATCAAATAATCCTTCCTCAGTTGGTTTTCTAAAGAAGAATGGTTTGGTTATAATTGAAGCTGTTGCACCATTTTCTTCTGCATAGCTAATTAAATCTATAGTTTCTTTATAACTGTTAGAATAGGCACCTGCTATAATTGGTACTTTATTCTTTACAGCTGCAATTGAAGTTTTAATGACTTTTTTACGTTCATTTAAAGTTAAACTAGAAAATTCACCATTTACCCCACAGGTTACGATTCCATTAATACCACTATCAATTACAAATTTGATTTGAGATTTTAGTGTTTCAAGATCAATTTCTAATTTTTCATCAAATGGTGTTAGTAAAGAGGTATAAATCCCCTGAAATTTTTGTATAACCAATCCCTCCAAAGATGGAGTTTAGATTTCTATTAATTTTTTAATTATCTCTTATAGTACTAGGTTTATTATATCTTTTTAGTAAAAAAAGAATGAAATTATAACGAAAAGTTGGTGAAAAAAAGAAATCAATTAAAGAGTATTCATATTAACAATTACTTTCTTAACTATCTCATAAAGAATTTCTACACTTGAAATCTCTATAAACTCATCTGGGCTATGTGCGTTTTTAATATTAGCTCCAATAGAAGAAATCTGTAAGCCTGGATCCAATGCTGCAAATAAACCACATTCTAAACCTCCATGTATAGCTTCTAATTCTACTGGTTTTCCTAGAATTTCCTCACAGCATTTCTTTGTTAATTGCACAAAAGGCGCTTTAGGTTCTGGTTTCCAACCAGGATATGCTTTATCTAAAATTACCTCTGCACCATATTTTTTGCCTATATCTTGATGTTCATTACGAACTAATTCTAATTCTTTGATTTCTGAACTCCTAGTGCTTATATGAATTCTTAATTTATTTTCGAGTGTTTTGACTGAAGCTAGATTATTCGAAGTTTGTACTAATCCCTCTATTTCTTTACTATAAGAAATTGGACCGTGTCTAATATCTAATAATAGATTTAATATCGATTGAGTTGTTTCATTATTCATGGCTTTTGTTACATTAGTCTTTGATATGTCAATTTTAATATCAGGTTCTGAACTTTTAGCTATAGATAATGTATTTTTTTTCCATTGTTTCAAATGCTTTAATATTATTTTCTCATTTGCTTTTTCTATTAAAAATTCACATTTGAAATCTCTTGGTATTGCATTATGGGCAGAACCAGCAATTATGGATTTGAATAATATTTTATCCTGAATATTTGTAAATGCATCAATTCCAACTTTTATTGCATTTAATCTAGGTAAATCAATATCAACTCCTGAATGTCCTCCAGTTAATCCAGATATATTCAAAGTGAAACCAATATGTTCATCTTTATCCTCTAAATTGTAACAAACATGAAAATCAGTTCCTCCACCACCAGCACTACTAATTGTTACTTTACCAATTTCCTCACTATCAATATTTAAGAGGAACTTACCAGAAAAGAATCCTGATTTTATTTCAAAAGCACCAGTTAAACCAGTTTCTTCATCAACTGTTAAAAGAACTTCTAGTGGGCCATGTTTTAGATTTGTATCTATAAGAGATGCTAATGCAATAGCCATACCAATTCCATTATCAGCTCCTAAAGAAGTTCCATTAGCTTTTACAATTTCCTTTTCAACTACAACATCTATAGGATCATTTTCAAAATCTATTTTCACATTTGGATCTTTCTGACAAACCATATCCATATGTGCTTGTAGAATTAATGTGGGATAACTCTTGTGTTCTGGTGAAGCTTCTATTGCTAATAAAATATTACCTGTATGATCTTCTTTAACAGATTTTATATTATGTTCTTTTGCCCAATCATGTACCCATTTGCGAATTTTTTCTTCTTTTTTTGATGGACGAGGAATTTTTGTAATTTCTTCAAAAATAGACCACACTAATTTTGGTTCAAGTTCACTAAGTAATCTATTTACCATAGCAATTACCAACTAAATGAGTTTAGTAAATAAACTATAGTAAAAAAGTTTCTCCCTAGATTTTTTAAAATTCCTTTGCCAAATAAATCGTTATTACGTAAAGAATTATTTAGTATATAATTTAAATTTCTTAATTGTGCATTTTATTGACTGAATATAAAGAAATACCATTAGAAGATACAATTGATGAGGATTCTGAATCAAATTCTGAAGAGAGGATAGTAAAACGTTCTCGATTATTATCTAGTGCTCTTTATAAAAGATTAGGAATTGTAATTCTAACATTAAGTGGAATTATATTACCTTTAGTTATCCTATCATTTTTCTTTAATGCTGGCCAACCTGATGAAATTGCATTAAGAATTGAACAAATAACTGGTTTTGTTTTATTCGGTTTAGCATTAATTGTTGGTATATCTTTA
>JAEOUJ010000312.1 GCA_016839405.1 Candidatus Gerdarchaeota archaeon
CCTTTGCAGATGATATGGATGGATTACGAAAAGTTCCTGCTGGTACACCAAAGGAATTGAAAGAACATTTAGGTAAACCCGTTTCAACAATACCCGATCCTTGGGGATGTCACAATAATTATGGAGAGCATATGTCATCTCTTCTTATAGAATCTATAAAAGAAGCTGGAATAGAATTCACACCTGCTTCAGCTTATAAATTATATTCCACTGGAAAAATGGCCCCACATGTTAGAAAATTGTTATTAAATGCTAAGATTGCTGGCCAGATAATTTATGAAACAACTGGACAAGAAAAATATCTTGATGTTTTACCTTATCATGCAGTATGCCATAATTGTGGTAAAATTTACACAACTAAGGCTATAAATTTTGATGATAAACAGGGACTAGTTGAATATCTCTGTGAAGGAGATGAAATTGGTGGTAAGCTTCTAGATGGATGCAATCATCATGGATATGCAGATATAACTAAAAGCGAAGGTAAATTAACATGGAAAGTTGAATTTGCTGCTCGATGGTATTTACAAAAAATAGATTTTGAAGCATTTGGTAAAGATATTTTTGAATCAGTAATCTGTAATGATCACATTTGTCAAAAGATATTCGATTATGAACCACCAACTCATGCAAGGTATGAAATGTTTTTAGATAAAGGAGGATCTAAAATCTCCAAATCAAAAGGTAATGTTTTTACTCCTCAAACATGGTTTAGTTATGGTTCATCACAATCTCTTGCTCTTCTTACCTATAAAAGAATGACTGGTAGTAGAACACTCGCAATAGATGATATTCCAGTTTATATGAAGGAATTAGATTATTTAGAGGATATTTATTTCGGTAGGATCAAAGAAAGCAATCCTGCAAGAAAACGCAAATTATCAGGATTATATGAATATTGTTGGCATCTAAATCCTCCTTCAGAAAGATCAATTCAAGTTCCCTATTCTCTATTAGTTAATCTTATATCTGTAGCTCCAGAGACTAACCGGAAGGAATTTCTTGAATCTCGATTACAGGAATATGGCTATTTAATTGAAGGAAAAAATCTTGATGATATAAGTGAAAGATTAAAATTTGCTGAGAATTGGGTAGCAGATTTTAAACAACTTGAGGACATTAAAATAGATTTAACAAATAAACAACAATCAGCAATTAAAATGTTAATTAAAGTATTAAAGAATGTAAAATCTGCAGATGATATTCAATCAGCGATTTTCGAAACAGCTCGAGATAATGAAATTAAACCAGGAGATTTCTTTAAATTATTATACCAAATATTACTCAACACAGATAGAGGGCCAAAATTAGGACCATATATTCATACTATTGGCACTCAAAATATTATCAATACACTTGAAAAGAATTTATGATTAATTCTTTTCATTGTTTTACTTTTTTAAAAATTAATCTTTAAGGGATGTTTTTTATTCGAAAGAATGACAACTTTACTTTCTTCCATTTCAAAAACAAGTTTGTAATCTGGCATTTCTGTGAGTATTTCTTCAGCAAATGGTTTTATATCTTCAATATAAGGCATATTTTCCCTTGTTACTCTATATTGTGAAAATCCTACTGGTACAAATCCCTTAATTTCTATAAATGAAGGATTTGCTTTTTTAATTAAAGGAACATATTCTTTAGGTTTTATCATATTGATTTTTTTTGCCATTGTTAATCTAATAACAGTTCTTCCTGGTAACTTGCTCATTAATTTCAAACTTTCATTGATTTTCTCCCAACCATTTTTTATAAGTGGTTTACAAACTCTTTGATATTCTTCATGGCTAGGAGCTGGAATTGTAATATAAAGTTGTGTTGGAGAAATTCCAGTATCAATCATTTTTTTTATTGCTTCAGGATTTGTTCCATTTGAAACTAGGAAAGTACTCAATCCCTTTTTTTTCAAAAGAATTAGGAGTTCAGAAAGAAATGGATAAAGTGTTGGTTCACCTGCTAAACTTAGTGCAACATGTTTAGGTTTCATAGCTTCTTGAAATTTCTTCTTTGTAGTTGCTGGTTTATATCCTGAAATACATCTTTTCCAACCCCATAATAAACCTTCATAAACTTCTTCAGGAGAATCGAACTCAGAATCATCTACTTTCCATATTGGTTTTAAGCCAATGTCTTTTTCTTGCAATCGCCAACAAAATAAACACTGATGATTACATAGTAATGTTGGTGTAGCTTGTATACATCTATGACTTTCAATACCATACGCACTTTTGTAACAAAATCTATTTTCTTTCAAATAATTATGAGTCCATAAGCATTTTTTTACAGCAACTTGTTTGCCAAACAATTGATAACCTTGTTTTTGTAATCTTTTCTTAATAATAGGATAAATGACAGATGGTTCACTTATGTTTTGAGCTGTCATTTTATATTACACTCGAAATTTGAATTCTTTAAGGTTTATACCACTCAAACCCATAATATCTGATTTCATTATTAGATAGTATAGTAGCAATAACAAATTTCTTTCTAACTGAAGTAGCTAATCGTCCTGCACGAACAAGTTCAATTGCTGTTAATTCTGAGCCTCTGGGAAGAGTAGTTACAACATATTGAGAATGATCTATTCCTGGTCCTTCTTTATATACTGCAAAATCAGCTCCAAATTTTAAACCTGGACGTGGTATTAAATCCCTTTTTCTTATATCCTTGTAAACTAAAATTTTCTCTTCAAAAAGTTGTATTGCTTTTTTCCCTCTTTCAATTAAATAATCATATTCTACAGGTTTTTCTTTATTTTTAATATAGACTTCAATCCACCCTTTTTCCATAAGGTAACAAGCTTCAATTAGGGATAGCTCTAATGGACGCTCAAAATTTTCTCCTTTAGGTTTACGAATTCCTATTGGTTTACCAAAATATCCTGCAGTATAAAGTCTTGATCCATCTTGATGATCCCAAACCATTACTCTATTGCCAACAAGTTCTGTTTTAATGATTTGGAATGAACTATCATTATTCTTCTTGAAAGCCATTTTCTTAATTCCATTCTATTATTCTTATATGTTAGATAACAAAGAAAATGATAAATTCTTCTAAAGAAAAGAAAAAAAATATATTGTTATCGCGACATTGCATACATTCTAATATAAGCAGCTACATCACGAGCAGAATCAATCATATCTTCTATTCTATCGACAGTTTCACGAACTAATACTGAAACTCCCTTTGGAGCTTCCATTCGAGCTATTTCAATTATGAGTGCTCGATAATTAGCATCTGCAGCATTCTCATCTATTTCAATTTTCTCAGATATATCAATAACACGATCCAAACTTTGATACAAAGCTCTGATTAAATCTATTAGCTGTTTTGTTACAGATAGAGTTTTATTAATTAATCCTTGAAGATTAGTTACAAAATTCTCTGGAGGTATCCAATCTTCATCTAATTTATCTAAGAAATAAGCTGCACCTTGTCCTAAATCAATTATCTGATCAATAGAACTAATAATATTAGTTAAATCTTGTCTAAATAATAGAGCTGGTCCTGCATCTGATATTTCCTTCATAGCATCTTTTTTGATAGAATTTGCTTTTGCTTCCAAAGAATCAAGTTGTTTAATTTGTTCATTGAATTTTGTTCGACCAGGTGTTCTCCAACAATCAACAATTTGGTATAAGGTTTCTGCTCCATTATTTACTATTCTAGTATGATCTAATAAAATATCTAAGACTTTTTTTTCAACATTGTTTCCATTTGATTTTTGGTAAACCATGATAATCTTCCTATTATAGAGTTCTTTTGTATGCGCTTATTTGAAAGCGAGAACTTCTACTTTTTAACCTTTTAGGTAACCTTTAATTATTGATATTTGAGTAGATAAGATTGAATATTAAATAACTTATTAAGTGTAAAAGGTTATAAAAACGAGTAAAAAACTATTGAAAAAAGGGATTTTTTAAGTAAAATAGAATAAGTTGTGTTACTCATGAGAAATTCAACATTTCATGATATTGCTGAAATCGCTTCTAAACAATATAATAAAGATGCAAGAAAAATGCTTGAAAATCAACTTAACTATTTTATGCGAGAATATGATATTGAATTAATTAAGCAACTAGGATTACCCCAAGTTTTAATGTTTATTTCATCAGCTACAGCTAAAAGTAACAAGAACGAAGTGATAACATCTTCAGATGTTCAAGATGCATTTTCATTTTTACGATATATCATTACAAGAGATTTGTTGGAAAATCTTATCGAGAAAAACAAAATAAATTTAGGTTTACCTCGTACTGAACAAGTAAAAGGTCGTTTAAAAGAATTATTAAAAATGAAAGGTGACTTAAAAGTAAAATCTAATTTAGATGCAAAAATTGAGCGTTTGAAGGAATTTTTACTTGGTCATAAATTAAATCAAAAACACATAAATCGTATAGAAATCGAACTTAGAGCAACTATTCTTTTATTAGCTAGAATAATAGTTATTGGAAGATTAAAATCAAATTACCGTTTAACAAGCCAGGATATTGATATTAGTTATGATATTGTTAGATTCTTAATGTTACAATTAGATACCTTAAAATTCAAAATTCTAACACAACTTTATTTTATTGATAACATTAAGATTTGGCAAAAAATACCAAAAATGGTATTCGATCAATCTACACATGATCATTTGAGTAATACTGCTTATGCAGATTGGGAAAGTCAATTGCCTGATTCTTTTGAAACTTTAAAGAAACATCTAAATTGTAGTTCCAGACCCTTCATTGCTGCAATACTAGGGTTTAGTGAAATTTATGGTGCGAAAAAAGGAATTACAAGGGTGAGTACTGAAGAATTATTATATATTCTTGAAGATTTTGAATTAACTATCTTTGGAAAATTAAGTCCAATGATTATAGAAAAAAGAGGGGTTAAAATTTCATTTACAGAGGAAGGGTTAGATCTATTAGCACATATTTCAAAATGGATCACAAATACAATAGTAAACAAATTTGGCAAAGACGAATTTGTCTTTAATTTTTCTTCTACTGTTCCAAGACAAATATCTCTAATATTTTTCATATCATTTGTTGAATCTATAAAAGAGAAGGACCAAAAAATAGATATTTCCCATATTTTATCTGCAATTACTAGATGGACAGGTATTTTGAAAGTATTATTATTGCAAACTGAATGATTATCTATATAAAAAAATGGGGCAATTTCACATTGAAAAAAATAACACTCGTAGGAATAACACATATAGATACTTCTAGTCAAGAAAAAGTAATTCGAGTGTTAGATTCACTAAAACCTGAAGCTGTTTGTCTAGAACTTGATGAATATAGACTCAAATCATTATTGGAAAATGAAGAGGATGATTTAGTAGATAAAATAGATAATGAGGTTTTTAAAACAAATAATGACAAAGTTAAATTTAATTCCGAAGAAAATAATCATAATGACATCGGTTTTGCCAACTCATTTTCAAGCATATTAGATGATATTGGTTTTTTTGAAAGCGAATTAGCTCGTGTTACAAAATCTGAATTGCCTGGAAAGGAAATGTTAATAGCTTATGAATCCGCAAAGAAAGTAGGAGCGGAGATTATTCTTATTGATAGATCAATTCATGATATAAGTCGTATTATGGAAGAAGAGGTCTCATCAGAAGAGGCACAAAAATTTCAAAATTTAATAGATGAATTAATCTTTGAAAAAAATATTGTTGCTCAACCCATTGAAAAAGCTATTGAAAATAAATCATTGAAAAATTCAATAGAGAATATTGAATCAGATATAGAAACAAATGATGAAATAAACCTAAATGAAGTTCTAGAAATTTTCAAAGATGAAGATTCTCTTTCAAATATTCTTAAAATATTCAATCAAAATTTCCCAAAACTATATTCTATCCTTTTAGAAGATAGAAATATTTACATGAGCAAACAAATTCTAAAAGCATCATTGAAATATTCTAATATTGTTGTAATCCTTGGATACGGTCACATTAAAGATATTAATACTATATTATCTGATTTTGATCCATCAATTAAGATAGAAATTGCTAATTGATTATGAATTTATCTTATGACACGATCTTCTACTTGAAAATCTTCTCCACCTTGCCAAATTAATTGTAATTTTCCATATAAAGCATCAATTCTTTGATTTGTTTTTGCACTAATAGGAATTATTTCAGCTAATAATTGCAATTCATTATAAATATGGAAAATCTTCGATGAAAGTTCTCTTCTCTCCCCTGAAATTGAGCTATTAATAGCTTCTTCAAAAACATAACTATCTTCTAACCAAGTGTAAAGATCTTCTAGATTTTGTTCATCCAATAAATCAATTTTTGAAATTAAATTAATTTGTGGATAAAAAAACCTCATTTGAACATTTAATGCTAAACCAAGTGAATTTATTAATCCATAAGGTTCTCGACATTGGTTTGCATCCATTAAGTTTACCAAAACACATTTTTGACCACCTAATTCCTTAGCTGCAATCACACCAGTAGGTCGAAAAGCAAAAAGTTCCATTTGTCCTGGAGTATCAATTAGCATAATGTCTGGTGATCTTTCTTTTATTTCCTCCAATATGATTGGAGCTTGTGAAGTAATTAAATCAACAGCTGCTACTAAACCACCATTTGGGCCTAACTCAAATTCTGTCATTATTTCATTTATATCAATATATTCTCTAACATCAATATCTGGAGCATATGGAAGCCTTAATACGCCTGGATCCATGTTTAATGTTGCTACATCTAATTCATATATTTTCATATATTCAGCTAATGTGGAGGTTAAGAAGCTTTTACCTGATCCAGCTGTTCCAACAATAAATGCAGTATACATACAAATCAGACCTTAATCAATCCTTTTTTTATTCCTTGAGATATTTTAGGTTTTTTACCTTGCACTCCTTTTAATCTACTTATAACATCGATTAGTTCTTTTATTGCTTCATCAATTCTATTAGACTCATTTATTCCCTGAATTGTTGAAAGATGTATTTCAACTTCAATTACTCTTGTTTTTTCATTGGATGTATAGCTTCTTGGATGAGTTTTAAAATAAATATTAGGATATTTTTCTCTAACAGGAGTTATAGCTGCTCCTAATTCACTTTCTGGTACATGATTAATCGTTAGTGATCTTTCATGAAATTTGTTATTGGATTTGTTTTTAATATATGTCTCTATTTCATTTTCAAAAATTGATTTCATCTCTTTTGGAACACCTGGAATAGAGAAAATCAAAATTCCTTTTTCTATAACTAATACACCTGGTGCAGTACCTTCTCTATTTCGAAGAGGTATACCACCTTCTGGTAAGATTGCCATTCTTTTTCTTTCATTAGTTAAATGTAAATCAATATCAGCAGATTTTTTTATATTTGAAATACGTTCTTTAATTAACTCTAATGCTTCTTCATTTAGTGTTAAATCCCTATTAATTGCCTTAGCAATTGCTTCTAAAGTAAAATCATCGAAAGTAGGCCCCATGCCACCAGTGGTTATAATAATATTTGGGTTGCGTGAAATAGCATCTTGCAAGGTCTGTATCATTACAGTCATTTCATCAGGAATTGTAGTAATTCTTCTTAATTTTGCTCCTAATAATGAAATGCGTTGTCCTAACCAATTAGCATTTGTATTAACAGTTTTACCTATAAGTAATTCATTTCCAAAACAAATTAACTCGATTTCAATCATTCGCTTCACAATTTTATTTTAATATTTTATCTTGTTATAAATTATTTTTAATACTTCATTTAACAAAAACATCTACCACCATTTGCCATTGCCTTGGGGCAGACATCCGAACTCTTCTTATCTCTAAAATTTCCTTCACATTTCTATTATTTTTCAATATATTTTCAGTAATATCTTTAACAATTTGTTCTTCTGGAGTTATATCTCCACCAACAAACTCAAAGAAATGAATAACTCCACCTTTTTCCTTTAATGTTTGACAAGCAACATCTACAAAATTCACTGCATAACCTGGAAGATTCATTATCACTCTATCTGCAATATTAATTAAATTCTCCTTTTGAATTACCTCCCTGCAATCTCCTATATATGGATGAATTATGCCACTTAATTTGTTTAAATTGATATTTTCATTAAGAAGCCTAATTGCTTCTGGATTAATATCGATAGCATGAACCATTGCATTTGTTTTTTTGGCTATTGGAATTGCAAAAGGTCCAATCCCACAGAATAAGTCAACAACAATTTCATTCTTTCCTACTTTATTAGCAATTCTTGAATGTTCTTCAGACAATCTTGGGCTAAAATAAGCTTTGGTTATATCTACTGCTAGTCGAATTCCATGTTCTTTGTAAATTGTTTTAGTTTTTTTCTCACCAACCAAATATTCTACTGGTCGAATTCGATTAACTCCTGAGACTTTACCTACTTTTGCAAATACAGTTTTAATACTTGGATGTGCTTTTAATAATGATTCACCAATAAGAAATCGTTTTATCCATAATTCCTGCGGTATTTCAATAACAACAATATCGCCAATTGTATCAAAACTTCTAGGAACAAGATCTATATCTTCATTGGAAAGCTTTGTTTCTAAAATTTCTAGATGTGATTTTGGTCTATTTTTTATTTTTGTTAAATTATTAAATGATATCTGTTCTAGCTTAATATTATTGGGGAAAATTACTTTTATTTCATTACTAGTTAATTGTCGTTTTAATGGTATAATGATTTGATTTCCAATTTTATGTATTTTATAATCTAGATTAAGTAAATTTTCCTCATAGAGGATTTTTCTAATTTGCTCAGTATTTTGTTTTTCAATTTTTAAGCAGTATATCACAGATTAAATCTCCATGGAAAATAAATGAATTTGAAGTAAAAATTTTTTCTACACAAAATTATAATCAAATATACATTGAATATAATAAAAAAGTTGAAAATCTCTTTATTCTTTTTCTTTGGTAATGATTTTTCGCCATAGATTTTCTATTTCATCACTTATACTACGTTCACTTGTACCTCGTTCCCCAAGTGATCTAACTAATTTTAATGCATCTTGTATTAAACGACGAGCATCTAATAGATCTAATTTTGCACCACGTAAATCTCCAACTTCAAATTTCTCATAAGCAGATTTTTTCTTCCCTTCTGCTTTTGTTCGTAAAGATCTTTTACGAGCATGTAGCATTTCAGATTGTCTAACATTCTCGGGTATTATAATAAATACCTCCCTATTTTGTAAATGTTCTATCTTATTAATAAACCTTTGAATATTGGACTAACATTTTTATGTTTATTTTATCTATTATAGAAAGAAAAAAGATAATTAAAAATATTTTAACAAAATGAACAACAAGCTTTTTTATACTAACAGAAATGCTATTCATTAGATTAAAATGTGTTTAGCTATTCCTGCAAAAGTTGTTAAAATAATTAGTGATGATTTAATACTCGTTGATTTTGGTGGTGTTCAACGTGAAGTTAAATCAACTTTATTAGATGAGAAAATTGAATTGAATGATTATGTTCTTGTTCATATAGGATTCGCTATGTCTAAAATCGATGAAAAAGAAGCCTTAGAAACTTTAAAGATTTTAGCAGAAATAGAGCAATATAATCAAAATATTGATGCATTTACTCCTAATGTTTAAATTAATAATAAATGTAAATTATTTCTTCGCTATTAATAATTCCAGATAAGATTCTCTAATACTTTCATTAGGGTCAAGTTTAAGTTTTATAAGTTGCTTTTCCAATTCAGCCCTCGTCTTTTGATAATGTTCTTTATTTGGTAAAATTCTTTCAACTTCAAGATAGCTACCTAAACCCTCAACTTCATCTAAACAAAATTCTGTTTTTTCATATTCGTATATTTTACGTTCTTTTGAGATGATTAAAACTCTCTTAAAACCCAAATGTTCCAATAATTCCATTAACTTTTGAACATTAGAAAATTCAACATTAATTTCTACTCTCGTTTTAGATTTAGAATCAAATTTCGGACCTTTATATGTTAGATAAACTTTATCGCTATCTTCTCTAATGCGGAGAGCCTCATCAGTTTTTGCATAATCTTTCATTGGATGGGAATAATATATATCTCGTTGATTAGCTATTAGTTTTAATTTTGCACCAAGCTCAGTCAATCTATATTCAATTTCCTGTAAATCATCGACTTTAATTTTCATTTCAACCTCAATTACCAAATAAATCACCTGGATTAATAATTATAATATAACATATGACTTTTTAATCGTTATTTTTAAAAACAAATATAATAAATTAAATTAATAGTAAATTGGAGAGGAATAAACGGTTACCGGAAACTCTTGTTAGTTACTGAGGAAGGTCCTCTCTTCCAGGCAAAATGATGCAGCGAAAGCTGTCAGGTGGAAACCTGGCTCTGAGAATAGAAACGAAACGTGTAAGCTTTACTATGATTCAGTGGATTAATATCCATTGTTGAGATAGCTAAAAAAACGTTGAAACGACTCATCATCATGGAAGTAAGCTCAAATAGGCTTCGATGATTTGCCAATAGAAGCGGGTTGAGTGCATAGATTGATACCGTGAGAGGAGTACATCAAAAGGTGTTCCTCGAAACAGAAAGAGGACTATTTTCCTCTCCAAAAAATTTACTCTATTCCAAGTCTTTTCTTTTCCTTAATGAACATTTGAATGTTACTTGTTACAATATGATGTGTAGATATTTCCAAAGCTTCTTCTGGGTTCAACCATTTATATTCGACATGTTCATTTGAAAGAATAACTTCATTTTTATTAGTTTTACACCAGAAAGTGAATCCTATCATATCAAATTTTTTATCTTCTTGAAACCAATGAAAAACATCAATAGCTTTCATTATCTCAAAATCTTTTATACCTGTTTCTTCTATTATTTCTCTTTCTAATCCATCAAATGGATTTTCAAATTGCTCTACTCTCCCTCCAACGACATCCCAAATATTTTCTGGAAAATTATTTGGTGCACGTTTTAATAATAGAATTTTATTATCTTGATTTTCAATTATTGCTGCAACACAGAATGTAAAACGACCTTCATCTTCAATCAAAATCTATCCCTTCTTAATATCACCAATAAAATTTACTTTTCTACACAATTCTTTTTCATCAACATATATCTTGATATAGTTTTTAACCGTTGGATGTTCTGTTAATAAAAAAGCTTCATCTGGTGATAGCCATTTATAATCGCTATGTTCGTGTGATAAGGTTACATCTAAATTATTGGTTTTACACCAAAATGAAATGCCAATTAACTCATTGTCTGATTTCTTAGCACCTTTTCTAAAAACATGGAACATAGTTAATGGTTTAATCATTTCAATATCTGTCAAACCTGTTTCTTCACTAATTTCTCGTTTTAAACCATCTTCTGGTGATTCAGATTGTTTCAATCTTCCTCCAACATCTTCCCAATAATTTGGAAATTCTTCAGCATCAGAGCTCCGTTTAATTAATAGTATCTCACCATTTGGATTTTCAATAATTGCTGCAACAGCAACCATTACTTTATGGAAAGACATAACCCAATCCTCAAAATTCAAATTAATTTAATCGATTATTATCCAGTTATTAATTTATCTACATCTTAGAAAGAATTAAAAATAGAAAGAATGTTCGACAGATTAACACTAAATAAATGTTTAAAACCATACCTAGATGTCGCAACTAGCGGAATTGGTAAGGTGAGAAAAAAAATGTACAAATACGTAAGTGATTTTTGGAAAAAACGACATAGTGCTGAATTTAAAGCATTGCAAAGAGAGCGTCTAATTAAATGGCGACAAGAAAGCACTATTGTTCGAGCAGATCGTCCTACACGAATTGATCGTGCCCGTAAATTAGGTTATAGAGCAAAACAAGGATATGTTATTGCTCGAATAAGACTAAGAAGAACAAGAATGAGAAAAAGCAGGCCAAGCCAAGGACGACATACAAAAGGCCAAACTATTAGAAAAATTCAACCTGGTAAAAGTTTCAAATGGATAGCAGAAGAGCGAGTTGCTAGAAAATTTCCAAATTTAGGAGTTTTGAATTCTTATCAAGTTGGTGAAGATGGTCGCTATAAATGGTATGAGATTATTCTTGTAGATCCAGATCATCCAGTAATCAAAAAAGATCCAAGAATTAATTGGATATGCAATCCAGCAAATAAAAACCGTGTTTTTAGAGGTTTAACTAGCGCTGGTAAGAAATCACGTGGATTGCATAAAAAAGGAATGGGTACAGAAAAAATCAGACCATCATTAAGAGCTCACAAAAGAGATGGGAAATAATCAAAAATTTATTCCCAATTCTTTGTTTTTTCTATAAATACTATTATTCTTTAAGACAATAAGATTATAGGGGATTTATCTTTGTCAACAAAAACTAAACCTTACAAGATAAAAGAAATATCTTTTACTTGTAGTTCTCATGCAACTGAGGATTTAGAGAAAGTAAAATTAGCAATTCTTCATTTAATTCCAGAAGAATTACAAACGAAAATTGAGATAGTAGATACAATTCTTATTGGTCATGCTGGAAATAAAATTCATTTATTAGAACTACATGTAAAATCAAATCGTGATATTATTATTGCACTTGAATATTTGGCTAAAAAATTGACAGATTTAGATAAAGAATATCTTTTTGATATTATCGATAAAAGAATTGATGAAGAAAATTGTGTCTTTTTACGTTTTAATAAGCAAGATGCTTATAATGAGAAAATTACTCTAGATGATAAAGATAACACAATTAAATTAGTAATAAAATTCATAGTTTATAAACAAGAACCAAATTTAATAAAAGATGCATTGCTTGAATTTAATATTATAAGGAAAGGATAGAAATGGTTCCATTTATAGAACCAAGAGTATCATTAAACGATACAACAAAAATAGATGATTTCGATAAGATAGCCATTCCATTAGGAATTATTGGATATGCTATTTTAAATCAGAAATATAAAAAGGAAACGATACAAATAGGCAGAAGTTATCATACAATTGAACACATCTCACGATTTGAGATTAATGATAATAATATTGAAAATATTCGAAAACTACTGCCAAATAAAAGATATCAATTTGAATTGTTATCAGTAAAAACTACATCAGCTAAAGTAGCTCAATGGGTCGTTAAAGATAATCGAGTCGATATTTTGTCAATCCCTTTTGGTTCAATTAGAGATATTATTACACAACCATTAGCTAATGTTGCAGCTGAAAATAAAACTTTTATCGAATTAATATTAAATCCTTTAATATTTGATCAAAAAATCAACAAGGCTGTTTTTCTTAGGTATTTAAGAAGAATCTTTAATATATTATTAAAAGAAAACACTCCCTTTATTCTCTCTTGTGATGTAATAACTCCATTTATGTTTAGAAGCAAAAGATCAATAATTGCTTTAGCTAAAACAATTGGAGTTCCTGATATTATAACGAAAAGAAACATGATTGAGTTTTATAAAAGGATAACCATTAACCGTGAAAAACTATCAAATAAAATGATTGCTCCTGGAATATGGTTAAGTAATGATAAAATAAAGAATAAAGACAAATTCTACGACAAAAAAACAAATTTAGAAAAAATAATAGCCATGGGTAAAAATGAAATGGAAAATATAACAAGTGAATATAAAAATGCAATAGAACAAGAGAAACAAAGATATCTTTTATTTGAAATTATTAAAGAATCAAAGGATTTAATTAATGAGAAGGATTTTATGGATTCTTTTTGGGAATTATTTGCTAACTATTATGGTCTTTTTAATTCTTCTCAATCAGGAATTTACTTAACAAAATATGATGAAATAAATTCTATAGGAATTTTACGATGTAGCCATCAATCAGTTAATTCAGTACGCACAACACTTTCTTTAATTGTAAAAATAAATAAAATGAATGTTATTATACATGTAATGAAGACCTCTGGGACTCTAAAAAATCTAATTAACATTATTAATAATAAAGAGTAATTTTGAAGAACTTAATTTCATTACTATTCCAAATCGTTGTTTTATTTATAATTCACGATTTCTTAACTCTTGATTATCATGTTCAATAAATTTTAGTAACTTTAAGCTAAATTTTCAAGACTTATAATAATACTATTTAGGAAAGAATTAGTTTATTGCTATAAGACAAATTATATGGAAAAACCATTTATGAAAAAAATCGTTTTTATCGAACATAGCGCTTTTCCATAAGTTGACAATACGTTTTTAAACAAAATCTCAACATATTTAGTTTAATATCTAAACTTATTTGGTTTAGATTTGATTCAAGAAGAATCAAATAACCCAAAATTTAGGTTCAGCCAAGAATTTTTGGTGATTAATTTATGAAAGTGAACAAAGTTAAATCAACTATTCTCCTTGGTGTTATAGTTAGTTTATTTGTCGCAAGTGCTATTGCAACACAGCCACGAGCAAGTGATGCGGTAGAACCATTCTTTACATTAGTCTTTAAGACAGTTGTAAGCGACCCATATCCTGACTATGGTGCATTCTTAAAACAACACTTAGGAAGAATTGGAATAAACGTTGATGTTGTTATTCAAGACTGGGGTGCATTCCTTGATACCCTATGAGTCTTCTGGGATTTCGACATTTGTTGTATTGGTTTCTCAGGCGGTGGAGTAGATCCATTCAGTTTACCAACTTCTGCTTTTAC
>JAEOUJ010000313.1 GCA_016839405.1 Candidatus Gerdarchaeota archaeon
TACATAAAGCTACAGTTGTTCCAGATGTTATCGCAATATTTTCCTTAGTAATACTTAACAAAGAATTTTAATTTCTTAACAAAAGATTAAAAAAACAATTAGTAAGGAGAATTATTAACCCTCTTTATTTTGCGGGGGTAGCCCAGTGGTCAAAGGCGCAACGCTGAGGCCGTTGTCTCGAAGGAGTACGTGCGTTCGAATCGCATCCCCCGCACCAGTTTTACTTTTGTCGAAAAACTTTAAATTTGCTAGCGAATTTGTTAAATGTATCTTTTGGGGGATTTGTATTGGATTCAAAAATAAAAGATCCACTTCAAGAAGTTGAACAACTTATTTTTCATGGAAAGTTCAAAGAATCACTGGAAGTGATTAATGATAGCTTAAATGACAAAGAAATCAGTAAAGAAGACAGATTACGATTGTTAATCTATAAATGTGAATCAATCTTCAATTTAGGAGATTGGTTAGAAGCTCTGCAAATTGCTGAATTGGTTTTAAAAGAAAATGAAGAATTGGGCAACAAACTTCTCCAAGCAGATGCATTAATATGGAAAGCATTTTGTATTTCATGGGATGGTGATTATAATACAGGTGTTGTCCTATTTGAGGACCATTTAGAAATGCTATCAAAATTGACTAATGTATCAGACAAGGAAATCTCTAAAAGAAAAGCTTTCCTCCTAGCTTGGTCATCTATCTTTTTATTTTTCAAAGGTGATTATGAAAAAGCTCTGAACTATGCAGAAGAATCTTTAACATATGCTAAAGCTAGTGAATATAGTAATCAAATCTCACAAAGCTGGGGTAATTTAGGAATAATACAAGGATGGCTTGATCCAACAAAAGCAATTGAAAGTTGTGAAAATGCAATAAGAATAGCTACTGAAATTGATAATAATTTCTTAATTGGTATGGGTTATGGGGATTTAGGTACGGTTATGTGGGAACATTATAGGGATCATGAGAAAGCATTAGAGTATTATGATAAATGTTATGAGATGGTAGAAATAACTGGATGCGAAATCTTGAATATGTATAAGACTATTACAGGATATGTTTATAGAAGCTTAAACCAATTGGATAAAGCACTTGAATTTCTACATACCAGCTTGAGAGTTTCTCCGTGGGGGAAACACATCAAATTTGCAGAAATGGGTCGCATTCACTTTTTCAAATGTAATTTTGAACAAGCTCTATATTATTACTTGGAGTCTATGAGAACCAGTGAAGAAATAAAAGATAGAAATATCCTCCCTTCTAATCTCTCAAATCTGGTTACTATTTCAATAGAATTAAATGATTTAAAGAAAGCTAAGGAATATCTGAAACAGATAAAAGATTTAATGGAAGAGACTGGAGGTGAACGAATCAACCGTATTTACCGTTTTACTTCGATTTCAGTTTTGAAAGCTACAGGAAATGTTAATGATTTAGCTGAGGCTGCTAAATTATTGAATGAGTTCTTAGCTGAGAAAGAAATATCTTCTTACGAGCGTTTAGATGTTTTATATTCATTATTAGAGATTAAATTAAGAGAATTATATCTTTCATCAAATGAAGAGAAGCTAAAAGAAGTCCAGAAAAGATTGCACCACCTGGAAGTTGAAGCAGAACAACAACAACAACTCTGGCTCCTTGCTGAAGTCTATCGTTTATATTCCAAACTTGCTTTAATTGAATTAGATATAAAAGGTGCAATCAAATTCTTAGAAAAAGCACAACTTAACGCTGAAGAAATTAATGTAGAATTACTGAAGGAAAGAATTAAGATCGATCAAGAAAAAATTTCGCAACAGCTTACAGTGTGGAATAAATTACAAGAACAAAAATCTCCAGTAAGTGAAACTGTCAAGCTTGTTTCACTTGATAACACTATAAAAAACATCAAAAAAGATACGATCATTGAGCAACGAGATCAAGAAACTGGGGAAATCATAGAATACCGCAAATTATTTGCATTGAAGTTATAATAAATGTGCGTTCAATTCGCGTCCCCCGCACCAGTTCATTCTTTTCTTGAGAAGGTTTAAATTTAGTAAATGAATATTTTTACTATATCCTTTGGGGGAAACTATGTGTCTTCTAACACAAAAAAACAACTTGAGGAAGTTAAACAGCATATCATTCATGGGAGATTTCAGGAAGGACTAAAAATTATTGAAGCCATTTTGAAAAAGAAAGATATTAGCAAAGAAGACAAACTTGCATTCCTTATTTTTAAAGCTGAAATTTCTTGTTATCTTGGAAATTTTCAGGATGCTTTACAACTTGCAGATCAAGTATTAAATGAAAGTGAAAAACTAGATAATCTATTACTAAAAGTGGATGCACTTACCATTAAAGCATCAGCTTTGTATTGGTTAGCTAAAATTAAAGAAGGTATTGAAATTGCTGAAGAAGGTTTGAAAATAATTTCAGAGATAAAAAATCTTCCAACAAAAGAACTTGCTGAACGAAAAGCTCGTCTTCTTCTATTCAAAACTCAATTTGAACTTCAACTAGGATACTATGAAAAAGGTATCGATGCCACCAAAGAAGCTCTTTCATATGCTGAAGATAGTGGTAATAAGTTTATAATTTCACAATCTCTTGCTACGCTAGGATATTTTTATATGTACTTAGAAAACAAACTTGAAAAAAACGAGGAATACTTAGAGAAGGCTCATATATTAGCTGCTGATTTGGGAAATAATTTTTTGTTATCTATGATAAGCATTTCTTTTGCTCACTTAAGCTATAGAAGAAGGAAATATGAGGAAGCCATCGATTTCTTTAATAAAGCTTTTAATCTGTCAAAAGAAATCGGAAGTACTCTTTTACTTATGTATATTCATGATTTGGGAAATGTCTATCTTAATGGATTATACAAATTAGATAAAGCATTGGAATGTTACCAAGAAAGCTTGAAATATGGTGTCATTTTAAAACACATACCCTATATTAATATTGGTTATATTTACTTCTTAAAAAACGAGCTTGAGAAAGCCCAGGACTATTATCAAAAATCATTGAAAATTAGTGAAGAAATAGGTGATAGAAGAGTATTACCAAATATTCTTTTTAATCTAATTTCGTTATCAATTGAATTAAAGAAATTTGAACAAGCTAAACAATATCAAAATCGATTAGAGGAAATAGAAAAAGAAACCAGCTTTGAGCATATTATAATAAGAGCTCGTTTTGCTTCAATTTTGGTTCTTAAAGCAAGTGGAGAAATCAGTGATTTAGTCGAAGCATCAAAAAAACTAGACGAATTTTTAGTAATTGATAATTTACCTATTTCCAGTCGATTAGATGCCTTATACTCATTATTAGAGATCCGAATTAAAGAATTACAAATAACTTCCAATGAATCTTCCCTGGTGGAAGTAAAGAAACAAGCAATTCGATTAGAAGTTGAAGTAGAAGAACAACACTATCATTGGCTTCTTGCTAATGTGTATCGTTTACAATCACAACTTGCTTTAGTTGAACTAAATGCTCAAAGTGCAATAAAATTATTAGAAAAAGCTCAGAAAATAGCAGATGAAATAAATAATGAAATTTTGAAGAAGGTGATTAAAGAAGATCAAGAAAAATTAGACAATCAACTAGGTATGCTCAATGATCTTCAAAAGCAGAAGGCACCAATAAATGAGACTATTAAGCTTGTTTCACTCGAGTCAACAGTGAAAAATATCAAGCAGGAAACCGTTCTTGAAGATCGAGATGAATCTGGTCAAATTATCGAATATCGTAAACTCTTCGCCCTGAAAATATAGATTCTCACCATCCCCCACACTAGTTCTTTTCTTGAGAATGTTTTTATTTTGTTATTGAGTTGTTTTAGTGTATCTTTTGGGGGACCTCCTTTGTCTTCTAACATAAAAAAGCAATTAGAAGAAGTAAAACAGAACATAATCCATGGTAACTATCAAGACGGAATAAAGCTACTAGATAAATTATCTAAAATAAAATATATAACATTAAGAGATCAACTTCAAAGTAAAGTCTTCCGAAGCAAAATTATGCTTGATTTAGGGAAAACAAAGGAAGTAATAACATTAGCAGATGAGGTATTAAAGGAAAGCAAAGAGAAAGATAGTATTCTACTTCAATTAGATGCCCTTATTCAGAAAGCCTTTGCTCAATTTTTTTCCTACAAAGGACAAGAACCATCAATTAAGACACTCGATAAATCCTTTGAATTGCTTGAAACTATTCCTTCTGATGTTCACCAAAAGGAACTTACTGAACGGAAAGCATGGATGATTCTCTTAAGAAATCAAATAAATCTTACATTTTTAGGTGATAACTCAAGACAAGATGAATTATATCAAGAGGGATTAACCTCTGCAAAGGAAAGTCAGAACAAGCAAATAATCACTCGTTTTCTAATTCATTTTAATAGAGGACGAGAAATATCTAAGATCGAAAAGTGGCGTTTAGAAGCAGAACAAGCAGTAGAAGCACTAGGAAATAAATTAGAGCTATCTTTGTATTATGCCAATTATGCAGATTATCTTGGATATAAGAAAAGAGATTATGAACAGGCTATTAAAGCGTATGAGAAAGCACTAGCTTTAAGAAAGGAAATCAGTTCAACTTATTTTATTGATCATCCGCTTATTAACATGGGGAATGTTTACAGAGCTAAATTTCAACTTGATAAAGCAATGGAATGCTTTCAAGAAGGATTAAAGGAAAAAAGCATAGGATACTTCCTTTATCATGGAAATATTGGGTGGATTTATTATCAAAAGTATGATTTAGTAAAAGCTCAAGAATATATGTCGAAATACTTGACACTTTGCGAAGAATTAGGTAACATTAGTTATTTACCAGCTGCTCTTTATAATAACATACATATCTCTATTGAATTAAGGAATCTTTCACAAGCTAAAAACCATTTAAAACGATTAAAACAATTGAGCGATGAAACCGGTCTTGAATGGATTAATAATAGATATCAATCTAGTAAAATGCTAATTCTCAAAGCAAGTAACAACCTTAGTGATTTAGAAAAAGCTGTTAAGCTAGCAACTATGCTGCTAGAACAAGATGATTTGGATCCATCATCTAAATTAGATTTATTATACTCTCTTTTAGAAATCAGGTTGAAAGTAT
Organism: Candidatus Gerdarchaeota archaeon; assembly: GCA_016839405.1. Next base: position 5,107 of record JAEOUJ010000313.1, read on the forward strand.
TGCAGATAAAATCAAATGATAGTGCTTTAGAAGAAGTTAAGAAACGATTGATTCATTTAGAAGTCGAAGCTGAAGAACAAAACCATCAATGGCTCCTTGGTAATGTGTATCGGTTACACTCACAACTCGCATTAATAAATTTGGATATTGAAACTGCACTTGAATTCTTGCAAAAAGCTCGTTCCATTGCTGATATGATAGATGTTGAATTATTAAAGAAGAACATAGAAGAAGACCAAGAAAAAATCAACCAACATTTAAGCTTGATACAAAGACTTCAAGAGAAAAAAGCTCCTATCAGTGAAACTTTAAATTTGGTGTCACTTGAAAAATCTGTTCAAAATATTAAACAAGAGACCATTCTTGAGGAACGAGATGAAGAAACAGGAAAAATAATTGAGTACCGAAAACTCTTCGCCCTGAGAATATAGATTCTCACAATCCCCTGCGTGTTCTTGTCGCGTCCCCCGCACCAGTTCATTCTTGAGAATGTTTAAATTATCAGATGGAATTATTTTAGTATACTATTTGGGGGAACATTTGTGTCTTCGACCTTTGACAAACAATTACAAGAAATCGACCAGTTGATCGTTTATGGGAAATTCAAAGAAGCAGAAGAGATAATTACTAAAGCAATTAAGAAAAAAGACATCAGTAAAGAAGAAGAATTACGTTTTCTTGTCTATA
>JAEOUJ010000314.1 GCA_016839405.1 Candidatus Gerdarchaeota archaeon
ACATTCAATAAATTGGTAATATTGCGATATTTGTATTGAGCTTGTACAAATGCATATTCTGGATATTGTTCTAAAATTGCTACAAAATGTTCCAATATATCTTTAGTTGGTATATGATCAACATCAAGTAAGAAAATATAATCTGCATCTGATTTCTCTAGAACACGGTTAACAATGCCTGCCTTGAAAGATCTTACTTCACCATAGTAATAATATGCATTATAATTGCTAACTATTTTTTCACAAGCTTTAGCATATTTTGGATTTGAGTTATCATCTCCTACCCAAACTTCATAGTTTGGATATGTTAATTTGCTACAACCTTCTAATGTTTCTTCAAGCATGTGTTGGGTTACATTATGAATAGGTATCACAACATCTACTTTGGGAGGTTTAGACAATTTTCGGATATCATAATCAATTCTGCCAACTTCCAATAATCCATCTATTAGCTGTACCATAAAATATGTTGCATATAATGGACCTAGTAATTCAAAAAATAGTGCTATTAAATTTAATGCAAAACCAACTGCTCTAATCTCATTAAATCTTATTATTAGCGCTGCTATCGATGAACCAAAATAAATTAAGAAGATTAGATAGAACAAAATGCCTAATGTATGGTTAATGATTTTTCCCCACTTCATCATCAACACCAATAGATTATCCAAATTTTTCTGTATTTTTTTAATTCCGCTTTTTATGAGCTTAATTTTAACAGTTTTCCCCAAAGCCAAGATTTGTTTAGATTAATTGAATAACCAATATGAAACTAAACTCACTATGGTTTTTTTATTTTCTCTAAACCCTGCCATTTATGTTCAGGATCTGGTATAAATGTCAAACCAACACCATATCCAGCTCCTGAGGTTACTCCTGTAAGGAATTTATAATCAACATCAAAGGTATATTTTGAGCTTTCTACTAACCATCCTCCTGGAATAGCTGCTCTTCTAATATAATAGTAAAAGGATTCACTCTTTTTCTCTTCTAAATATTCCCACTCTAATTTTGTATAACCATCGAATTTAGGCATACTCCAGCTTCCTGTAAAATTCTACTAGGAAATGGATACATTACCTTTATATTCCTTTGTTAATTGAGAAAACAACGATAAATTAAAAACTAATTTATTAACCAATTACGTTAGTGATTGTATTGTCTGCTGAATGCCCTATTAAAAGAAATATTTCCTTACTTTCTAATTCTGACCCAGAGATTAGAAGACAAGCTGTAGAAACATTAGGCAGATGTATGAATAAAGTTGCAGTTCAACCATTAATTAAGTTATATGGAACTGAACGAGATATTTTAGTTCGTCAAGCAATTATTTTATCTCTTTCACTCCTTGGTGGAGAAGGTGTTCTGCCTATTCTATTAGAAGTATTAAAAAATGATTCTGATTTAGAAAGCCGAAGAAATGCAGCTGGTGGATTAAGATTTTTTGGTAGTATGATTAAAGGATCAGATTTAATTGATTTAATAATCAACGAAAAAGACACTGCTGTTAGAAATGTATTAGTTGGTACAGTTATCTACTTGCGCGATGAAACTCTTATTCCAAAATTAATGGATTTATTTGATTCTCATAAAAATATAGAATTAAAAGGATGCTTACTAGAAATCATTGGTACTTATGATAATAAACAAGCTAAAGATTTACTCATTAATTCTGTTGCTGATGATATTCCTGAAGAATTGCGATTAATTGCTACAAAAGCAATGGGAAAACTAGATGATGTCAAGCTTATCCCTCACATTTATGAAGTCTATAAAAATGATGGATCTAGTGAAATAGTTGAATGTGCTGAAAAAATACTATATGAATATACAATCTTATTGGGATATGCTACCATTGATCAGATGGTGATTGATTTTATAAAAGAAAAATAATTATCTTCTTTAAGGAAAACCTAAATACCAAAGTATTCTATTGAGTATGTATTACTGGTGGTAATTATATGAATTTTAGAGAGGAATGTCAACAAGTAATAATAAACGGTGATGCTTTTGCAGCAAAAGAGCTTGCAGAAAAAGCGATTAAGAATAAGAAAGATTTGAATGAAGTTATAGAAGATTTTTCAACAGCAATTCGGAAAGTTGGAGATTTATTTGAGGAAGGTGAATTGTTTCTGCCACAACTAGCTCGTAGTGCTGATGCTATGGAAGCAGCAATGAATATTCTCTCTCCATTATTTGAGATGGGAAAAACTCAACGATTACTTGGTAAAGTTGTAATAGGAACAATAGAAGGGGATATTCATGATATAGGTAAAACGCTTGTTGCTACGATGCTTTCTGCTGAAGGATTTGAGGTAGCTGATTTAGGTGCTAATGTTCCTATAAGTGCTTTTATTGAAAAAGCTATTGAAATTGAAGCAGATATTATATGTATCTCTGCTTTGTTAACAACAACAATGGTTGGTCAAAAGAGGTTAATTGATCAATTAAAAGAACAAAAAATAAGAGAAAAATTCAAAGTTCTTATTGGAGGAGCACCAGTAACACAACAATGGGTTGAAGAAATTGGTGCTGATGGAACCGCAGAAAATGCAATAAGTGCTGTAAAACTAGCGAAAAAAGTTCTTGGGAAATAATTAACTGGTGATGAAATGGTAAAGCCTACAATCTTACATTTAATCAATGATAGAATTATTGTATTAGATGGTGCCATGGGGTCCTTACTTATGGCAAGAGGCTTGCCTCCAGGAAATCCACCTGAAAGTTGGAACGTTAGTAATTCTAAGAAAGTACAAGAAATACATCAAGATTATTTCAAAGCTGGTTCTGATGCTGTTTTAACTAATACTTTCGGTGGCTCAAGATTAAAACTAGAAGCTCATAATTATGGTGATAAAATAGAGGAGTTTAATCAAAAAGCTGTAGAGCTAGTTAAATCAGTTTGTCCTGATGAATGTTATATTGCAGGAGATATTGGTCCATCAGGAAAATTCTTACCTCCTCTTGGCAATGTAACAATTGATGATTTTTATGATAACTTCGTTGAACAAGCTAATATTCTAGCTAAAGCTGGTGTTGATTTCTTTTTTATTGAAACGATGGTTGATTTACTAGAAGCAGAAGCAGCTGTGAAAGCAGCAAAAAAAGTTAGTAACATACCAATTTTCGCATCAATTACTTATCAAAAAACTAAACGAGGTTACTTCACTATTATGGGAAATCCAGTTGATCAATGTTGTAAGGTTCTTGAAAAAGCAGGAGCATCTGTTATCGGAGCTAATTGTACGATTGGTAGTGAAGAAATGATAGATATAGTTCCATTATTAAAAGCTAGCACAAATAAACCAATTAGTGTAAAACCAAATGCTGGAAAACCTCAGTTAATTAAAGGAGAAACAATTTATCCAACAACACCAAATGATTTTGCTAATGATTTAAAACAAATGATTTCTCATGGGGCAAAAATTATAGGTGGATGTTGTGGAACTAATCCAGAATTTATTAAAATCATTACTAAACAGCTTAAGGAGTAAATTCATTGAATATTTTATCTGAATTTAAATTACTACTAGATAATAATGATATTTTACAACTTTTAATTAGCAATAAAGCTAAAAATAAACCATTAAAGAAAATACCTGATTCTTTATTATATGAAATTGAGGAATTAAAAACTGTAGCTCATGAATTAATTTCTCCAAAAGCAATTTATACTTTCTTTGATAGTGAACAACTAGAACCTAAGTTTCTTTTTAAGAAATCTGAACAAACAATACTTGCTCTATGTACAATTGGACAATCATTAGAAAACGAATCCAATAATTTGATGAAAAATAATACACTTTCTAAAGGTGTAATTCTAGATGCAATAGCTTCTCATGCTACAGAGGTTTTAGCAGAACAATTAAATCAGCATTTAATTAAAGAAATCAATAAAAATTACAGGGGAAAAAAATACTCTAAACGCTTTAGCCCAGGATATTGTCAATGGACAATTGAAGAAGGACAAAAATTAATTTTCAAGCTTTTACCTGCGGAAAAAATTAATGTTCAATTAACAAAATTATTTATGATGATCCCACGTAAATCAATTTCATTTGCTATAAATATTGGTGAGGAGATTGATGAATGGTTAGGTATTCGAGAATGCGTAACATGTGAAATATCAGATTGCATTCATCGACGAATATAATGATATCGCACTGTGAAAAAAAAGTTTTAGTATAGCTAATTCTTCTATTATTAGGGATTATGATGAGACCAACATTAGCTATATTGGATGAATCTTTGAAGAAAAAGGTTGTAACTGAAGCTTTTGAAATTCTTAATGATATTGGTGTTTTCATTGAAAATAAAGAAGCTATTGATATTTTAAATCAAGCTGGAATAAAAACTGATTCAAAAGATAATCGAACAAAAATACCTATTGATGTAATTAAAAAAGCAATAAGCACTGCTCCTAAGATGATTTCCTTATTTGATCGTGATGGGAAAGAAGTTACCAAATTAGGCGATGATAATATTTGCTTTGATCCTGGATCTGCAGCATTAAATGTTTTAGATCCAGAAACGAATGAGATTAGATTAGGAGTAACAAAAGATTATATTGAATTTACAAAAATAGTTGAGCAATTAGAAAATATTCATGCACAGAGTACTTCTATAATCTGCTCTGATGTACCTGAAGAAATAGCCGACAGATATCGCCTTTTTATTGCTCTTATTTATTCCCGTAAACCTGTTATAACAGGAACCTTTGAGAAAAAATCTTTTGAAAAAATGAAGGATATGCTTGTTTATATTCGTGGTGGAGAAAAGGAATTACGAAAGAAACCTTTGGCAATATTTGATGCTTGTCCATCACCACCTCTTAAATGGAGTGATTTAACTTGCCAAAGTATAATTGATGCAGCTAAATATGGCATCCCTTCAGAATTTGTTTCCATGCCAATGACAGGTGCTAATGCACCAGTTACATTATTAGGTGCTATAGTTCAACATGCAGCAGAGACACTAGCTGGTTTAGTGATAACTCAGTTAGTTTCATCTGGAGCTCCTGTAATTTGGGGTGGTTCTCCTGCAGCATTTGATATGAGAAAAGGAACAACACCTATGGGTTCTATTGATACTATGTTAATCGACCTAGGTTATGTAGAAATTGGTAAATATTTGAATCTGCCAACTCATGCTTATTTAGGTATGTCTGATGCTAAAATTTTAGATATGCAATCTGGTTTTGAAACTGGTATGGGTGCATTATTAGCGGGTATAAAAGGTGTTAATATGATTTCAGGTGCAGGTATGATTGATTTTGAAACTACTCAAAGTATCCAGAAAGTTATCATAGACAATGAGGTTTGTGGTATGATTCATAGATTTCTTAAAGGAATTGAACAAAGAGACGATCCAATAGCAAAAACTTTACTTAGAGAATTTGATGAAAAAACCACTCATTTGCTTGCTCATGATCATACTTTGAAATGGTTTAAAGATGATCATTATATCCCATCCACTCTTATTGATAGAGCAACTAATGAAGAATGGATAAATAAAGGAAGAAAAACGATTGGTCAAAGAGCAAAAGAACGCATTCCAAAACTTCTCTCTAGTTATCCTGATATAATGCTTAAGAAAAATGATGTTGCTGAACTCGCTA
>JAEOUJ010000315.1 GCA_016839405.1 Candidatus Gerdarchaeota archaeon
ATGGTACCATAAGAAGTCAAGCAATAAAAGCAATTGAAAATTTTAAAATTGAAGATTATGAGCAATATAAATCTACAGAATTATTGTATGCTGGTATTAAAGGTTTTAATTTAAGAGTAATGATTGAAAAGAAAGCAATGAATGATCTCAAATTGCTCGTTAATTCTCTTTTAGAAAAAGATAAACCTATTAGTATAATGAATATAGAAAACGAAATCACTAATTTTACTAAAAAAATGCGTGATGTTTCAAGAGAATTTTTGGATATACTTTTACAAATTGCTCAATATTTGAAGAAACTCGAGTATGGTGATAGTAAAACTTATGAGTTTTACTCTAAACTTAGAGAAAATATCTATAATAAAAAGTATGATGATTTAGGAACTATTTTGGACCTATTGAACAAAAAATATAGAAAATGAAAGAAAAAATTTTTCATTTTTTCTTTTTACTATCCATTAACCAAAGCCTATATTTCTCACCTGTTTTTGTTGTTGCTAATCCTCCTTCTGATGTTTCTTTAATTTCGCAAGGCATCATTTGCCCTATCTCATCCATTGCTGATACTACTTCATCAAAAGGAACGACACTATCAATTCCACACATAGACATATCTGCTGCAAGTAGTGCTTCTGCAGCCTTCAATCCATTGCGTTTTATACAAGGAACTTCAACTAATCCTGCAATAGGATCACAAGCTAAACCAAGCGAATTTTTTAAAACCAGCGCAGCTGCATTTATAGCCTCATGAGCAGAACCACCAGCAATTTCTACAGCTGCAGCAGCTGCCATAGCAGCAGCAACACCTATCTCAGCTTGACAACCATGTTCAGAACCGCTTGTTGAAGCTTTTGCATCACAAACCAATCCAATAAGAGAAGAAGCAAATAAACCACGAATGATGGCTTCTTCTTTAGCATCACATCTTTCTGCTGCTGTATAAGCAACTGCAGGAACAACTCCAGAAGATCCAGCTGTAGGCGCTGCGACAATAACTCCCATTGAAGAATTAAATTCACCTACTCCTATTGCTCGAGCAGTAACATTTAAAATTGTTTTACCAGAAAGCCGACACTTATCTTTTGCTCTATTAATTAATTTGTTAGCATCGCCACCACTTAAGCCACTTGGGGACCTTTCAGTAATTTTAACACCTTGTTCAATTGAATTTTTCATAGCAGTCCAAATTTTCTTCATAGCATCTATAACTTCTTTAGAATTTACTCCTTGAATTTCAGCTTCATGCTCAATCATTATTTGACCTAGGCTTTTATTTTCTTCTTTCGCTCGATTAAGAAAAGGTTCAACACTTGTAGTTACCATTTAAAATACCTCCTCGCCTTCAGAAATACGTGGTAAAATACGGGCTAATATCATACCTTCAATCGCCATTAATTTATCACCTAATTCATCGGGAGAATTCTGTCCAATCTCTATTGAAGTAAAAGCTTCTTTTTTCTTAGGTAAGTCTTTACTTCGAAGAGAAATGATATTCAATTCAAATTCTGAAATTACTCCAGTAATTTTAGATAAAATCCCCATTAAATCTTTATGAAGCAAAATAATTGTTACCAAATTACCTGTAATTTCAGTCTCATATCCAAAAATTTCCCTTATTACAATATCTCCACCGCCTACCGATTCAGCAATTAATTCTACCGGATTTTTATCATCTACAATTTGAACTTTAATACTGTTTGGATGATATTTTTTACCTAGTTTTATTGTTTTAAAATCTACTTCCATGCCAAATTCTTCAGCATGAATTTCAGCATCTTTTATTCGTTTATCAAATGTTTTAAAACCTAATAATCCACCTATAATTGCTTTATCGCTTCCATGGCCACGCCAACTATCAGCAAATGACCCATGGAAGTAAACAATTACTTTTGTAGGTTGTTTTCCAAATAGCAGCCTAGCAGTTCTACCTATACGAACTGCTCCTGCTGTATGAGAGCTAGATGGACCTGTCATAATTGGCCCTAAGATTCTAAACGCACTATCTTCTGACATTTTAATCATCCAATTTTTGAAAATTAAATAAACACATAATATATCATCTTTTAAAGACTTAATAATATTAACTGTCAAGTAGAATTACTTGCCACCTGCAATATTTGCTTCTGATATTCTTATAGTTGGTGAAATAGATCCAGATTCATTTAAAGTTTCTTTTGAAATAGCATCAATTTTCTTTAATAATTTGAATATTGTTGTTCCCACCATTGTTTCCTTTAAGGGATGAGCAATTTCTCCTTTTTCAATCATGAATCCTTGATCAATTAGAACTGAAATATTAGGTGAACCTGATGTTGGTTCTAATGAACTATCTTTTAGATACAATCCTTTTTTCGTTTCATTAATTATTTCTTCTGTAGACCAATCTCCACCATTAATTTGTATTTGTGTTAAATCAGGATGTGGTTTACTACTTAAGCTACCTTTTGAAGCATGACCTGTATTTTTTATACCAAGAATATTCGCACAGTAAGAATTCGAGAAATAAGCTTTTGCTACTCCATCTTCGATTAAACTTAATTTAGAATGGGGCACTCCTTCATCATCAAAAATAGCTGATCCAACTCCACCTGAATATAATGGATTATCTATAATGGTGATTTTCTCATTTGTTATTTGTTCTCCAAGTCGATCTTTAAAGAAAGCTGTTCCTAAAATGACTTCATATGCATTTAAACCAACACCAACAATAGATGATAAAGTATCTAATGTACTTCGAGTATCCAATATTACTGGTAATTTATCTGTTTTTATTTTCTTAGCTCCAAGTAAAGAGATAGCATTATCAGCAGCAGTTATTCCAATTTTCTTAGGATTAAATTCTTTAGCTTTTCTTGTTTTTTGATAATCCCAGGAAGTAGCAATATCACCATTTTTTTCAGCTTTTACAAAAAGAACACCAGAGATTGAATTTAATTTTTGATTTACATCAATTCCAAGACTGTTGTAAATAATTTCTATGGCATTTGAACGATTGAAACTTCCACTAACAATAACATTATGTTTTTCTAATGAACTGTCTATTGCATCTATAGCCAATTCAGTAAGTTGATCTGGAGGCAATTCATTTATTTGCTTCTCAGATAAGTCTTTAATTTCGGGATACTTTTCGAATGGACCTGGAAGTGTTTTAAATAACTTATCTGGTGGTGATAATTTACTTAATTTAACTGCTTTAATGATTA
>JAEOUJ010000316.1 GCA_016839405.1 Candidatus Gerdarchaeota archaeon
ATAGACAATATGATACTGAGGTTGGTTTGTATTCAAGAGTAAAATCTGGTCAAGGAGATGCAGGAGTTTTTAGATTAACAGAATATGGTTCTAAAAAAGGCATAGCTACAACATTTGATGGAAATTCGCATCATTGTTATCTTGATCCATATAATGGTGGAGCAGGATTACTAATGGAAGCTTGTTGTAATGTCGCTGCAGTAGGAGCAGAGCCCATAGCATTCACAGATTGTTTAAATTTTGGTAATCCAGAACATCCACAAGTATTTTGGACTTTTGAAAAAGTTGTTGAAGGTTTAGGTGATGCAGCAAAGGCATTAAATATTCCATGTGTTGGAGGTAATGTGAGTTTCTATAATCATGATGAAGTTAATGATGTTGCAGTAAAGCCATCTCCAGTAGTTTTTGTTGCTGGTCTATTGGATGATGCCAGTAAAGCTTTAACTTATGATTTCAAAACACCGGATGATTATATCATTCTTGTTGGGGAAACAAAAACTGAAATTGGTGGTTCAGAATACACAAAATTAATTTTTCAATCAGATGATGGTCTTGTTCCAAAAGTAGATTTTGCTAATGCTAAAAAAATTCTAATGAAAATTGTAAATGTTATACAAGAAGGATTAGTGAATTCATGTCATGATATTTCAAAAGGGGGACTTTTTGTTGCTCTAACAGAAATGGCAATGAATGGTAACCTTGGTTTTAAAATCAATTCAAAACGCATTCCATCAGATTCCGAAAGATTAGATATCAAATTATTCTCAGAAACACATGGACGATTCTTAATTACTGCTAAAAAAGAAACAGTTGATAAGGTAATTGCTGTATTTGCTGAAAATGAAATACCAGCTACATTTATAGGTAATGTAATTGAGGAAGCAAAATTGATTGTCGAAAATGGCAATGAAAAACCAATAATTGATCTATCTCTGTATGATATTAAACAAACTTGGATGTATAGAATGGAAGAAGAAATGGAAGGTAAAAAAGAATAATAATTTATTCCCTAATACTTATCTATCGTAATCTAAAAATTTAAAATAAGCAACAAATAATCTCGCATGAGGATACTTATTTGGCTATAAAAGATCATTGTGGAATAATAGGCATTCGGACAAGTAAACGAATACATGACCTTGGTTTTCTCATATATCAAGGTCTGCTTGCATTACAACATCGAGGACAATCTAGTGCTGGTATAACAGTCATTAATAAAAAAAATATGAAAACAATTTCTGATGTAGGATTTGTTAAAGATATATTTGACAAAAATACTTTAGCAGCATTAAAAGGTAAATTTGGTATTGGTCATGTTAGGTACCCAACTGCAGGATCAGACTTAATGATTGGTATTCAACCTTTTATTCTACAAACAAGGCAACATAAAATTGCTATTGCATTTAATGGCACAATAGCTAATTTTGAAGCAATTCGAGATTTCTTAATGAATGAAGGTTATCGTTTTAGTCATGATACTGATACGGAAGTTATTGGGAAATTAATTGATTTTTCATTAGAAGGAAACAATGGTGATATGCTAAAAGCTTGTAAAATTCTTTATGAGAAACTTGATGGAGCATATTCACTTCTCATTGCTACAAATCGTGGCGAAATTGTTGCTTTAAGAGATCCACTTGGTTTTAAACCTCTTTGTTATGGAAAATCTCCAGAAGGAGATATTGTTGTTGCGTCAGAAACAATTGGATTAGAAATAGTTGGTGCTAAATTTATTTCTGACATAAAACCAGGAGAAGTAATAGTTATAACAGAAAAGGGATTAAAAAAGAAACGATTAGTAAGTGAAGAAATATGTGCTCATTGTATGTTTGAATGGGTATATTTTGCTAGACCAGATGCTGTTATGGATGGAATTTCTGCTTATGAAGCCCGAGAGAGAATTGGTCGTGGATTGGGGAAATTATTCAAAGAAAAGGGATATACAGCTGATTTAATAGTTCCAATACCAGATTCAGGTCGAATAGCAGCAATCGGTTTCTCTAAAGAAACAGGTATTGAATATTCTGAAGCTTTAATTAGAAATCGTTACGTTGGTCGTACATTTATAATGCCAAGACAGACTGCTCGAGAAGAAGCTGTTAAATTAAAATTAAATGTTATGTCAAACCTAGTAAAAGGAAAGAGAGTTGTACTTGTTGATGATTCTATTGTTCGTGGAACAACATCTAAAGGTATAATTAAAATGATTAGAGATGCTGGTGCAACAGAAGTCTATTTTGCTGTTAGTTGCCCAAAACTCATAAATCCTTGTTTTATGGGCACTGATTTTCCGACTGAAAGAGAGCTTATTGCTTGTGGTAGAACTGATGAAGAAATTGCTAAAATAATAGAGGTAGATGCTGTTATTTATAATATAATTCCTTTACTAGTTGATGCTATTGGATTTGATAAATGGCCAGAGAACAAAAATCTATGTTTGGCTTGTTTAACAGGAGAATATCCATTAAAAACCATTCCCTCACAAGGCTTATGTGAACGTAAATCTTAGATTTTATTAGAATTAGAAGTTCTGAGTAAAATTATTATTTTGAAATAAGAACTATTGAACTAATTGGTGTTAAATTATGGTTGATAAAGTATTGTTAGTTGGGCAAGGTGCACGAGAACATGCTATTGCTAAGGCTCTAAAAAAAAGTGATTTAGAGTTATTTGCATTTATGAAAGCAAAAAATCCAGGCATCGCAAAATTATGTTCAAAATTTAAAATTGCACCATTAAATGATTATAATGAATTGGGAGCATTTCTAAATGATATTAAACCAGATGCAGCTGTTATAGGTCCTGAAAATCCTCTTGCAGATGGAATTGTTGATTTCCTTGAGCATAATGGTATACCAACAATAGGTCCAAATAAATCAGCTGCAAGAATTGAATCTTCTAAAAGCTTTACAAGAGCTTTAATGGAAAAACATAACATACCAGGTTTGCCAAAATTCAAAATTTTTACCCAAAAAGATGAAATAAAAATAATTCGTGAATATATAGAAAAATTAGGTAAAGTTGTAGTTAAAAGAGATGGTTTAGCAGGTGGAAAAGGAGTTAAATTAATGGGGGAACATTTGAAAAATACTGAGGAAGCAATTACATATTGTCAAGAAGTTTTTGAAAAAGGAGAATCAGTTGTTTTGGAAGAATTATTAGAGGGAGAAGAATTTTCGTTACAATGTTTTGTTTCAGGTGAAGATGTTGTAGCAACACCTATAGCTCAAGATCATAAACGAGCCTATGAGGGTGATGTGGGACCAAATACAGGAGGAATGGGTTCCTATAGTGGTGAAGATCATTTGTTACCTTTTATACCTGTTGAAATAGTGGAAGAAGCAAAAGAGATTGTAAAGAAAACAGCAATTGCATTAAAAGAAGAAACTGGAAATGATTACATAGGGATTCTTTATGGTGGGTTCATGTTAACTTCAAATGGATTAAAATTACTAGAATATAATGCAAGACTAGGTGATCCTGAAGCAATGAATATTTTACCATTACTGAAAATTCCTCTTGCTAGAATTTTTAAAGCTATGATTTATGGAAAACTCTCAGATTTGGAAATCAAATTTGAAAAGAAAGCAACTGTCTGTAAATATCTTGTTCCAGAAGGTTATCCAACATCACCCAAAAAAGATATGCCAATAACAGTTCATGAAGAAAAGATTAACAAGGATGGTATAGAATTATATTATGCCTCTGTAAATGAAATCTCATCAAATGAGATAATAACCACAACTTCTAGATCTATTGCAATTGTTGGAATAGCTGATACAATAGAAAAAGCAGAGAAAATTGCTGAGAAAGCCACTAATTATGTTGAAGGAGCTTTATTCCATCGAAAGGATGTTGGTACAAAGGAATTAATACAAAAAAGAATTGATCATTTGAAAGAGTTGAAAGTTATATGATCGTTTTTTTTGACCTAGAAGGCCCTTTATGTCCTATTGACCATGCAGCTGATGTGATTGCTTCAATAGGTAAAAAATTAGGTAAAGAAGAGGATTTCTATAAATTGTTCCAAATGATTAGCCTCTATGATGATGAGCTATTTCTTATCGATAAAAAAGAGGATTATTGGCCAGGTGATACTCTGAAACTTATAGCTCCCATTGTAGTAAATTATGCCAATGAAAAATTACTATTAGAAATATCACAAAAAGCAGAGTTAACACCTGGTGCAAAGGAACTTTTTAAATTTCTTCATAAGAAAAATATTCCAACATATATTATTTCAACGAGTTACTCTTATCATGCCCATACAGTTGCAAGAAAATTAAACCATCCAATAGAAAATGTCAGATGTACTACCCTTGATCTCTCTTTAAAACCTGATAACGATGAAATTCTCAAGGAATTATTTGATAATATTTTCACAAGATATCTAAAACATGGTTTAACAGAAGTGAAAAAAGATTTAGATAAATTTTTCTTTGATGAAATCCCAAAATCTGAATTTGGCCCAATTTTTAATTCTACTATTGTTTGTGGCGGTGGTCGAAAACGGAAAAATGTTATCGAAATCCTACAGCAACATAATTTTTCAGCAATTGAAGCAATAGCTGTTGGTGATAGTATTACAGACATACAAATGTTAGAATTTGTTAAAAAAAATAGTGGAACAGCTATATCTTTTAATGGAAATGAACATTCTCTAAAACCATCCACAATTGCTTATTCCGGAAAATCAATTTTACCTTTAAAGAAATTATTTAAGATATTTCCAAAAACAAAGGAATACATATTACAATTGTCTGATGATGATAAGAAACGAATGATTATGAAAGAAGAAATATTTGATATTACTGAAAATATTTCAAGTGAAGACTTCCAAAGAATATTAATGCTACAAAAGAAATACCGAAAGCTTCTCCGTGAGAAAGCAGCTCAATTGTCATAGAATAAGATAATCATATCTAGAGTAAATGCTTATATAGAATTTGTATTCTTTCAAGCAAGAAATTCAACTAATTTACTGCGAGGTAAGTTTTTGTCTAGATTAACTAAAGATGATGA
>JAEOUJ010000038.1 GCA_016839405.1 Candidatus Gerdarchaeota archaeon
ATACTTCGTTTTCGAAGAATACGCTTAACACTTGATTTAACAGGTGGTTTTTGATAAATTTCACCTGTAAATTCCTTAATGACTTTATGAATTGCTAATTCATTTATTTGATCATGTAAATGCATTATGCAAACATATTCTTTACCAGCAGGTAATAATGCTTCAGTAATTTTGGTTGCATCCTCTAAGGCAACAGGTAATATTCCGCTTACAGCAGGATCAAGTGTGCCTGAATGGCCAGCTTTTGTTAAATCAAAAATTTTCTTTATATATGCAACAATTTCTTGGCTTGTTGGATTTGGGTGTTTATCTACATTAATTACTCCAAGACGAATTAATTCAGGTATAGATCGCTCTTCTGGTTTTTGCCCATAATTAGTGATCTCAAAATCATCTGATTTAGTTATTAATGTCTTCTTTTTTTCTGAGGGCAAAAGATTTTCTGAATCGGTCATGTTCACACCAGTATTTATTTACTATTAATGTAGTTTAGGAAAAAATAAAATCTTTCCTTAAATAAAAGGAAAGCTCAAATTAAAAATATAATCCTCAAATTTAAGGATTAATTGTTAATCGTTCTTTAATAAAAGCATCTAGTTGAGCAGCTTTTGCTGCAGTAAGAACATCTGTATCAGTTGCTTTACGTGTGATTTCCAATTTTTTATTGGTTGGTTCTATATGATTAAGATTCACACGTCTTCTCTTGATTCCACTTAATTTTGGTGGACCTGTAATTAAAACATAATTTTTATCAATTATGTCCACTACAACTGCTTTTCTTAAGGCTTCTCTACCAGAGGTTTTTACAACTATTCTACCAATATCAATCATTTTTTATTTCTCCAATATAGATTGCATCAAATATTCGCTTCGCGTCACCTTGCGAAGCAGCCTTATTGTGCTTAAGCTATTTTTGTGTTCATTTTGCAAAAATAAGAAATATATAACTTTTTGCGTTAAAATGGAAAGGTAATTTATTTTATTTTGCCATGATTTCTTTACACGCAGCAACAATAATAGCTATACATTTTTCTTTTGAAATCCTATCTGTACTGAGAATTATATCATAAATTTCAGTATCGGATATATCTACTTTATACATTCGTTTGAAACGATTTACTTCACTTTTTGTACGAGCATTGGTTTCTTTACTAGCTTCCTTAAAACTTAAACCATCCCTTTTAGCTATTCGTTTAATTCGAGTATCATACGAAGCAGTGACATAAATATTGAAGTCAGAAAAATCTTTAGCCATCCAAGCAGCTAATTGACCCTCTAAAATAACATTGCCTTTTTTCGCCTCATCAATAGTGGTTTGATCAATTATTTCATCTATTGAACGATCTCGTTCACATCTTTTTGAAAACTCCTCCAAATCACAACCACTTTCCTTTGCTAATTTACGGAAAGTTTTTCCAGAGGAAACATACTTAAGCTGAAGTGCTTGTGCAATTTCTTTAGCAAAAGTGCTTTTACCAGAACCATGTGGACCAGAGATCGTTATTACAACCAAATTTTTCACCGAAAGATAAATTATTTTATATGTTAAAACCATTATTACTTTTTCTTAAATATAATGGTAGAACTAGCTCATAAATACTAACTCATTTCATGGAAAAATTTTTCAATTACAAATATTGAAAAGTGCTATAATAGAGGAATTGTTAATGTCATCTAATATAAAACTGACTAAAGATCAAGCAGATATCATGCAAACAATTCAACATGAAAAAGAAATTTCGCAGGTTAATCTAGCTCTTAAAACTAAAAAGGATCAAGTGAAAATTGCTAGAGAAATTCTAGTGTTAGTAGAAGCAGGATTAGTTGACAGTATAGAAAAAACAGAGAAAAAAATAACTCTAACAAAAGAAGGGAAAACCTATCTTAAAAAAGGATTGCCTGAAAAACAAATTTTCGAAGCATTAAAAGGAAAAGGTCGAATCCTATTAAATGATTTCAAGAAAAGTACTGATTTGGATGAACAATTAATAAACATTGCAATTGGTTGGCTTCGACGAAAGAAATGGGTGGCATTTACTACTGAAGGTAAGAAAACATATGTTGAAGCTACAAAACAAACTGAGGATATTGATGAAGAAGTTTTACAGCTCATTGATTCAGGAGAAATATCTAGTAGACTAAATGAAAAGGAAATTAATACTAGCTTAAATGATCTAAGAAAACGTAAAATAATAAATGTTGATGAAAAACGAATAAGGATTATTAGATTAACAAAAGAAGGAGAAGATCTACTTAAAGAAGGTTTTAAAGTACAAAAGAAATTGGAAACAACATTAACTCCAGAGATGATAATTACAGGGAATTGGAAAAAGAAAGAATTCAAACCTTATGATCCTTCTTTTGATGTACCAGTAACTTATTTTGGAAGAAGACATCCTGTTATTGAAGTAATAATGGAATTACGAGATATATTCATTGAAATGGGTTTCACAGAGATAAGGGGACCACTAGTTGAATCCGAATTTTGGAATTTTGATGCATTATTCCAACCACAAGATCATCCAGCAAGAGAATTAGCAGATACTTTCAAAATATCCAAACCTAGTAAAGCTGATTTACCTAGTAAAGATATAATTGATCGAGTTTCAAGAACACATCAAGACGGATGGAAAACAAAGAGTACCGGATGGGGTTATAAATGGTCAATGAGTGAAGCAGAAAGACTATGCTTAAGAACACATACTACTGCAACAACATGTAGGCACTTAGCTAAAGCTTTCAAAGAATGGGAACCACCAGAGAAAGTCTTCACAATCGATCGAGTGTATAGGAATGAAGCTGTTGATTACCAACATCTAGCTGAATTTTCACATTTTGAAGGAATAATTGTTGATAAGAATGTTAATTTAAGACATCTCATTGGTAATTTGAGAACCTTTTATGGAAAAATGGGCTTTAAGAAAATTCGATTAATCCCATCATTTTATCCTTACACTGAACCATCTATGTCAACAATAATTTACGTTGATAAATTTAATTCATGGATGGAAATGGGTGGCTCTGGAATATTCAGACCCGAAGTAACCTTGCCTTTTGGAGTCAAGGAAAAAGTTTTAGCATGGGGGCAAGGTCTCGAGCGTTTAGTTATGCTTAGATTAGATTTGGATGATATTAGAGAAGTCTATAGCACTAATATCGATAGACTAAGAAATACACCTGTAATATTTTGAAGAAATTGATTAGCTGATATAAGCTAAAACAATTTCTCAATTTCTATTTCAAAAGCTCCAACTGGATTTTCAAGTTCAAAGTTGATAAGAACTTCTGGATGAATTTCACCAAAAATGCCAACTTGTTTGCCTTTTACCATTATTTTTGCACATCTACCATCAAAGAAGCTTGGGTGAGAAGTAGTTTCTAATTTATATTTAGTAATACCTAAAGCTTTCATTACAGCTTCTATATTAGATTTTGTTTCAACAAAATCAACTTTAGGATGTATGATTGCACCGCTAAGAAAGATTTCTCGAGAAGCTTTCGTTTCTAAACTCTCATCAATTCTTGAAATATCTCCAACATCAAAGATTTTTTGTGGAAGAGAATAGGGTTTATTTCTTTGTAAAATATAAATAAGACTTGGTAAAAGACTATCTCTAACAATACTATATTCACTACTAACAGGATTAAGAATTTCCACTGGGTTACCTGTTGTTCTCATCTTATCATAATGCCAATTTTTTGATACAAGTGTAAAACTAACTACTTCTATAAAACCTAATCCTGTCATAATTTTACGACATTGATTTTGTAATTTGATTATAGGGTGAGGTTGTCCAGCAGAGACAATATCATCAAGTAATGGTTCAATTCTATGATATCCATAAGAAATTGCTATATCTTCAATTAAATCAACTTCATGAAGGACATCAACGCGATACGAAGGTACTTTAACACATATTTTACTCTTACTTTTAGTATTTGGATCTATACCAAAACGAGATTTTTCTAAGCTTAAAATAATTTCTTCATGGGTTAAAACAAGCCCTAATACTTCTTTTATTGATTTAATATTTAAATCCCAATTAGTGGGTTTAAAATCAGGTGTTATAATTGCTGTCCCATTTGGGTATTCTACAGTTACTTGCTCGATATCATAACCTTCTTCTGCAAATGAGCTAGTAAGAATTTCAAGTGCATATCTTACAGCACGTTCATCTGTTCCTGTAACATCGATGAATATATCTTTTGTTTTATTAGTAACAAGAGTAAGAATACCATTTATTATTGGAGGAAATGAGAGAACTTTGTTATTACTATCAACCAAAAAAGGTACGAGACCATCAGGATTAACAAGATGAGCATATTTTATTCCTTTAGGATGTTCAAGGCAAATTTCTTCAGGAGTCATTTTTCTTTCTACTTCACCAAGAGGAATAAAAGCATGAGTATTTGCTTTTTCACCATAATATCTATAAGGTGGCTTAATGTCTCTCATGTCATGAATGCCAATACTGACTTTCTTACGATCACGACCAACAACCCAATGAATTGTTTCTTGAGTATTCATTAATTCAGCAATACTTTCTTCATCGAAAGTAACATTATGAACAATGGCACACTGAATAAAAGGTCTAATTTTATTAACAGTTTTTTCGACCTTAACAGTAATCTTACTTTTATTTAATTTATAGTTTGGTAAACCAGTTTCTATACCTATAATCCCTTTTAATGCACGAGAGAAACCAGCAATGCTACCAAAATCAGGTCTATTAGGATTATATTCAACTTTAATTCCATCTTCTCTCTTATCATCAATATCAGCTCCTAATTGGAGACTATATTCCTCTAATTCCTCAAGGGTAAGAGATTTTCCTAATATTTTGTTGACTTTTTTTAATGGTAGATCAATAACTGGCATAAATATAACGACCTAATGTTAAATGTTCATATCAAATGGTGGAGAAAGAACTAAATTAAAACTTTGTGTAAATTTCATCTAGTAAGAAGAAAGCTTTAAGAAAAAAATAAGGAGAATTATACACACAATAAAAGAGTGATAAAAAATGAATTTTTTTAAACGGTTATTTTCCAAGAAAAAAAATCAAAAGGATTCTGATTTTATATATCGTTCTGCAGTAATTAAAGAATTCTCAGCACCTGTAGCAATAAATAAAGGAGAAAAATTGAAAGTTGTCGTTTCAGGGGTTTTTTCTGATTTAGGATGGAAAATGGAAGAAGCAAAAGCAGAAATAAAAAATAATGAAATTATTTTGGATGTAATTGGAAAGAAAAAAGCTGGTATGATGTCAGCTCAAGCATTAAAACCATATGATACGGTTATTGAGATTAAAGGATTGAAACAAGGGGATTATGTAATTAGAGCTAACAAAGGAACTAATAGAACTCTTATGTTAAAGGTGGAATAAAATTAGGAGTTAAGCAAAATATGACCAAGAACAAATTGGAAATTTTAAAACAAATACAGCAAGGTGAAATAATAAAACCAACTCCTTTTGCTGTATGGAGACACTTCCCAGAAGATGATTTATTTGCTGATAAATTAGCCAAAAAACAACTTGAATACTTAGACAAATTTGACTCATTGGTAATGAAGGTTAGTCCTAATGGCCGATATTGTGTAGTTGATTGGGGATGTGAAATTGCTTTTGATGAAAAGAGAATGACTGGCTCATCTTATTGTACGAAATATAGAATAAATACTATAGATGATTGGAATGCTTTAGAGGAATTAGATGTAACAGAAGGAATGTTTGGAGAACAGCTAAAAGCTTTAGAATTAATTTCAAAAGGAATGAAAAATCCGACGCCATTTGTTGAAACGATTTTCAATCCGTTAATGGTTGCTGCAAAATTAACTGAGAAGAAAGAGCTAATTATCCAATCAATTAAAGAAAATCCAAAAACATTTCATGAAGGATTAAAGACTATTACAAAAGTAATGACTGATTTTGCAAAGATATCAATAGAAAATGGATCAGCAGGTATTTTTCTTGCAACACAAGAAGCAACATTTGATTTACTCACTGAAAATCAGTATAAGGAATTTGGTATGGATTATGACATGCAATTATTACAAGCAATAAAAGGAAAAACAGATTTCAATATGGTTCATATTCATGGAGATAACATTATGTTTGATTACATTGCGAAGAATTATCCAGTTGAGGCATTGAATTGGCATGATCAATTAACAGCACCATCAATTGCAGAAGCAAGTAAAAAATTTGATGGTATATTAATGGGCGGAATTGAGGAGAAGAAATTTCTATTAGAAGCAACTGATGAAGAATTAATTTCTAGTATCAAAGATGTAATTAATTCAGTTAATGGTAAAAGAATAATTATTGCTCCTGGATGTGTAATTCCAATAAATATACTTGATGAAAAGGTCAATGTTATAATCAATTATCTAAAAACACATTAATTATTTATAATAACCAAATAATATGTTTCATTTTTTTTACATCAAAGAAATCACAAAATGTTTAAATTTAGTTGAACATTTAAGCAAATTAAAAAGATTAAAATAACTGATTACTAAAGTAAGATATTTATGAACTGAAGTAATTTGTTTAGAAAATAGTACTACGTTTAATCACCTAGGATGGTCAAAAATATTATGACTAATGACTTAGAAGAAGAAAATTATAATGAAACAAAAAGCAGAATAAAAATAGTTACCAAACCCGAAGATATCAAAATACTAGTAGATCCCATGCGCCGAAAAATTCTTACGGCTTTACGAGAAGGAATTGAAGAAGATGACGGAACAATAAGAAAGGAAATGACAGTCCCAGAAATTGCTTACAGGAAACTTGGATTAAAAGAGAAGCAGGCATCGAAATTATACCATCATATCGATAAGCTATTGAAATCAGGATTTTTACGCATTGCTCGAGAAGAGAAAAAAACTAGAAGTACAATTACTTATTATGAGCGTACAGCTCCTGCATTTGTATTAGCAAGTACTATAGATGAGGTTGAACGTCAAGAGGGAATTAGAACAACGCCATTAATCTCATTCATAAATGATGGCTTTAATTTAAGACTATCTCAAAAAGAACAAGATGAAGTACAAATATTAATTGATGAATATACCACAAGACAGCATAAATACATAGTTAGTGCTGCTCAAAAACTTAAAGGAAATATTCCAGAAGATAGGTTAAGGGATGTACTTATTTTCATGCAAGGACAATATGCCTCGCAAGATAAACGGTGTCAAGAGATACGCAGTGTATTAACCAAATATATAAAAATTGAACTTTAATGTTAATAATAATCCTACCAATATATTTTATTGGTAGGAAATCTTTTTTTTATAAAAAACTTACTAGAAAACATTGTTTTTGGTTTGGTTAAAAATGAAAATTGGTATGACTATAGAACCATTTGAAGGATTATCTGTTGGAAATTTAATACCACTAGCAAAAGCTATTGCATTAGATCATGTGGAGATTAATGTAAATAGCATTTCAGGTGTTGAAGAAATTATTGAAAATCTTGGGAAACTTACAACAACATTTCACATGCCAATACATTCTGTTGATGGTTTTGAGCCAGGTTCTAAAACTCCAAAACTCCAAAACCAAATAAAGAAAGTGATTTCTGTCATAAATTCAAATTATCAAGAATTAAATATGTTATATACATTGGCTCATCCACCTGAATCAAAAGAATCAACTTATGATTTATACATAGAATCATTACAACAGATTGAAACAAAAATCATTCTTGAAAATATACCATGGCAAGAGGATGAAATTTTCATTGAATTTTACTTTAAAACAAAAGATATACTAGGTAAACAATTAGCAGGACATGCTATAGATGCTCCACATAGATTCCTAACAAATCAAGAAAAGTGGTTAGAAGTGCCAAAGAAATTAAAAGATGAAATCGTGTATGTGCATTTACAAGATACAACAACCAATAATGATGATCATTTACCTATTGGGCAAGGTGAATTACCATATAATGAATTCATAAATTTCCTGAAGACAATAGATTACAAAGGAGTAATAAATCAAGAAATAAGACCAAAAGGATTAGATATTGATGCAATAATGAATTCATGTTTAAATGTTGCAAAAGCAATTTCATTATCAAAATTCTTGAGATTGAAAAGTCGATATATTTTTGTAAAACCTATCCTACGGAGAAAAATTAAACAGGCAATGAAATTAATGAAGTAGATGTAATTTTCAAAATATCTTTACTATGATTTAGATATTTTGTACAATTTGTTAAATTACAATGAAGTTTTTCTTTATTACCAAATGTAATTTAGTTAGCTATTCTGTTACTCGTTAATAACATAATAAAATGATTTGTAATTATATAAACTTAAATTAAAAAGTAGAATATTGAAATGAAAATTGGTATGACTATTGAACCAATTAAGGGAGTATCGATTAAAAAG
>JAEOUJ010000317.1 GCA_016839405.1 Candidatus Gerdarchaeota archaeon
CTTTAGCTAGAATAGATATGTTTCGAGTTGCACCACTTCAAGGGCAAGGATCAGGTGTTATTGTGGATGAAAAAGGCATAATAATAACTAATGCTCATGTAGTTAAAAATGCTCGAAAGGTTGAAATACAACTTCATAAAGGTAAAAATCTTCCTGCTAAAGTTTTAGGTCAATTACGAGGTCAGGATATAGCAATTTTACAAGTTGAACCTGACAAGAATTTGAAAGCTATTACTATTGGTGAATCAAGTGATTTAAAAGTTGGACAATTTGCTATAGCTATTGGAAATCCATTAGGATTGGGAGAAAGTGTTACTTTTGGTATGATTAGTGCTCTTAATAGAACTATTAGTGCTAGAAATGCTCAACTTGAGGGTTTAATACAAACTACAGCTGAAATAAATCCTGGCAATTCAGGCGGAGCCTTAGTTAATACTAATGGGGAATTAGTTGGCATTCCAACAGCTGTAATTCCATATTCTCAAGGCATTGGTTTCGCAATTGCTATTGATACTATTAAAGGATTATTAGAGGAATTCCAAAAAACTGGTAGTATTACTACTCCTTGGTTAGGTGTTGTTGGAGCAACGATAGATAAGAAAATGGCTGAATATTACAAATTACCAGTTGATACTGGAGCAATTATTGTTGATGTTCCAATTGGACCTGCAAGAAAAGCTGGAATTAAACCTGGTGATATAATTGTTGCAGTTAATAATGAAGAAATAAATTCTATTCAAGTTTTAACTAAGAAAATTGTTAAACAAAGTGTCGGCGATGAATTAAAACTTAGTATTGTAAGAGAAAATCAAAGATTTGATCTTTATATTAAACTTGAATCTGCTCCATAATTCTTCTTTTGCTAAATCAAATCCAATTTTTTTCTTTCTTCTTCAGATAACAATCTTTTAATAGATTGGTATTTTTGATTATATTTTATGGTGGTAAAATAAGCAATGCGTCCAAAATGTCTTTGTTTTGTTTTTTTTAGTTCAAAGGGAATAGAACATATAAGGACTTTTCCTGAAGTAATCAAAAAAAGCACTGAAAAGAAAATTGTTCTAGCAAGTTTTCCTAATCAACCTGAAGCTAACCTTTTTACTACCAATATGATGGGAAAATTATTCATTTGTAGTTATATTTTTACAATTACAGGAAAAGAAGATATAAAATATGCTATGTTAATCGCTGCTTATGAAAAAGTATTGGAAAAACCTGATTGGATTCATGATTTTTTTGTTAGAACCATAGCCAAATACAATGAAGATGGAAAATTGACAGTTATGGATATAGCTAATGAACTACCAGATATCTATAATAATATTCGTCAAACCTATTTAAAAACAAAAGTTATTGAAAGGGTTACAATTGAAATTAGTACTTCTGAAAGGGAAAAAGATGAAGAAATAAAAGATGATGTTTCTGATGTAATAAATGATATTTGGGTTGATGATAAAGAAGAAATTGAAGATGATATGAAAGAGAATTATTTAGATACTAATATTGAATAATTATTTTTTACACTATGTTAAACTATTTTTACTGATATTATTAATTTGATTTTTATTAAAGTGAACATATAAAGCTAGCATAATTAAATTTATCCAATATAGAAAATTAATTTTAAAATAGGTAATTGCATTAAAAGTAATATAAATTAATAAATTTAAATTCTTTTTATTCAAGAGCTTTTTTTGGCATTTCATCTATAAAAAAGAAAAAAACACTAAACAAAATTCTCAGTAAAAATCCACTACCATAAATTAACAACCCCATGACGCTATAATTGAAACGTTTTAGAAGAAAATCAATTATCAAACCACCAGAGAAAGAACCAATAAAGCAAAATATCCCCCAACATGTGTTAAATAATCCTAAATAAAATCCTTTCTTTTTTTCAGGTGATAAATCAATTATATAGGCAATAATAGAGGAATTAATTAATCCCCATCCAATTGATGAAATAATAAGATCAAAGAAAATCAACCACCAGCAATTAATCCAAATAGCTAAAAAAAGTAGTAAACAATAAAAGGCAATTACAATTCGCCCTGTAACAAGAAAAGGTTTTCGGCGTCCAATCTTATCACTTAATTTTCCACCAAAATAAAATATTAAGCTCATAATTGCTGATAATAAATTCATATACAAAATTATCTGCCAATAATTCATTTTTAAAATTGTAATTAATGCTATAGGATCTGCTGGCCAGCTATAAGCCATAACCAATCCAAACAATGAATTAATTACTAGAAATTTAATGAAACTTTTATCATGAATGATATCTTTCAGAGAAGAGGTTGTATCTGTTATTTCGTCTTTTGCAACTTTTATTTCATTCTTATTTTTTTTGACTCTAACTTCTTTTAATAACAAAATGAACAGGATTGCAGCAAGAGTATTTGCTATTGCTATGATAAATGAAATATGATATTGATTCCTTTCAGAAATGGCAAAAGTAACTCCAAATATTTGCACATTTAAATCAGCCAATAAAAAAAGAATTGTTAAAATAAATGAGATAATCAAATCGATTATTGCTGAGATTGCGATAATTTTACCAATGAAAGTTGCTCGCTTATCTTTAGGAGCAATATCTCCGAGAGTAGCATTCCATACAGGTATTATCATTGAAATTGCAAAAGCTTGAAAAATTGATATAATAAGTAAAGTTACTGAATTAGCAAAAAAAATCAATATTGTAGTTGTTATTGTTAAAATTGAAAAACCAATAATAAGAAATAATTTCCGGCCATATTTATCACTTAAACGTCCAAATGTCCCTTGAAAAATGTTAGTAAATAAATTCCTGAAGGCAGTAATTAATCCCAAGATCACACCACTAACACCTATTAAAGTAGCAAATGGATAAAAGCTATTATTTAATTGGCGAAAACCATTTTTAATATTAAAATTTATGAACCAAAGCAAGTAATTCTTTGATTTAGATTTTAAAGGATTTTTTGAATCATCTATTGATGTTTTATCTTCAAAATGTAGATTAAGGAATGATTGCTTTTTATTTTCGGTTTGTGAATTTATATCTGAAGAATAAAAGTAAGGGTTTCCATCAACAGTATCTTGAGTATTAGGTTCAAAATTAGTCATTAAACCACCTTATCAGATATTTCTCTTTTTATTTGTTCAACACTATCCTTCTTCAACTCGTTCAAGTTTAAAACAAACTGTTCGTAAGCCATCAGGACAAGCTGTGTATATTTCATTTCCAGTAAAATCTGGAAAACTCCCACCATAACGTAAAATGTTTATATTTTTGTACAAACCAAACCATGCATGATGGCAAAATCCTTCAGGCATATCTCCCCTATCCCCTACTATAAATTCCAATCCCTCTCTTGCACCACATTTGGTGAGTTTTTTTCCATTTAGTAAAATATAATCTTTACCTATTATGTCCTTAGGCTCAAATACCTTAACTATTGTTATTTTGACTTTATATGCTGACATTCTTTTTCCCTCATAGAATTGAATCTTTCCTATGTATAGGAAATATGTTTCCTATGTGTAGGAAATTATATAAACCTTTCCTAAGGATAGGAAATGCTTAAAATATTGTAAATGAATTGTTGAAATGATAAAGATGAGCACTAATGAAGAAAAAATTGAAGAAATACAAGAATCTGTTGATTTATTAATGAAATTCATGCTTGATCCAACAAGAGTAGCTATTTGGTTTGAAATAACAAGAATACCAGGTATAATTGCTAGTCAATTAATGAAAGCAATTAATATCAAGAAAACTGCTATGTATTATCATCTCGATAAACTTGAGGAAAGTGGTATAATTGAATCTGAAATTATAAAGGGTGTAAAACACTATAAAGTAGCAAAGAATTTTTTCAAACTATATGGAGCGGGAGATGAGTATATAATAGGAAAGAAAAAAGAGTTTCGTCTTTTCTCCTTACTCATTATCAATAGTTTAGTGCAGAGAGAAGTAAAACGGGTGATGAATAGTACAGAAGAGGATATAATTACTAGACCTTATCCAATACCACATATTGGTATGTGGTTCTGTTCTAAAGAAAAATTAACACGGTTACAAAAAGACATTCAAAAAATTCTTACAGAAATGACATCAATTGATAATGAAGAAGCCATCGGAGAATATGACACAATTATAAAAACTCCTTTAGTTTATTATTGGGGCATTGTTGATTTTGAGTAAATTCTGGAAATAGTAAAACTATTATTCTACAAGAAGTTATATCAAGAAAGAATTTTAAGGAGAATATTAAGTGGACGTTTTAAATTTATTAAAATCAAGAAGAAGTATAAGAAAGTACAAATCAAAACCAGTTGAAGAAGAAAAAATTATGAGATGTTTAGAAGCTGCCCAATGGGCACCATCAGCTTCAAATAAACAACCTTGGGAATTCATCATAGTAAAAAATGAAGATATGAGAAAAAAATTCGCAGAAATCCATCCGTATGCAAAATTTGTTGCTGAATCTCCAGTAGTATTTATTCCTTTAACAAATCCAAAAATTCATCCTAAATATCATATGTCAGATACCGGATTAACGATAATGCATTTTATGATTCAAGCTCATGCAGAAGGTTTAGGAACATGTTGGGCAGGAGTAATTGGTACTTCCTTTGAGCTTGAGCTAAAGAAATTGCTTAATATTCCAGATCATCTCAACATAATGGCATTAGTAGCATTAGGTTATCCAGATCAAGAACGCGAATCTATAAGGAAACCACTTGATGAATTAATTCATTATGAATCTTATAATAATAAGAATTAAATAAGCAAATACTTTATTAAAAGAGGAATTTTTGTGATTATATGATTGTATTAAAAATCTTAGCAATTCTTGGTATGCTTAGTCCAATCATTTATACGGTGATGTGGATAATTGGAGGAATAATTGTTCCCGATTATAATTCTTTACACAAAGACGTAAGCTCACTAATGGCAGTAAATGCTTATAAACGCCGCTTATTTCAATCATTAATGATAATTGCTAGTACTTTCTTACTAACATTTTATTGTGGATTACATTGGGGAGTAAATAATGGTGAAGGGTCACTAGCAAGTCCTATTTTATTCATATTAAGTGCCTTAATTGGTATTCTTATATCAATCTTCTTTCCATTAGATGAAGGAGGAGAAATGATAACTTGGCGAGGAAAGGGACATACAACACTTGTTGTATTAATGGGAATTATACAAATTGTTGCTATGTTTTTAATATATGCAAGATTAAGATTAGTTGAAGGATGGGTAGATTTTGCTATAATTTCATTAGTAGCAGCAATTTTGGCATTGATACTAGTAATCATAATGAGTTTTTTTGGAGGAAAGAATTATATGGGATTAGTTGAAAGAATTATGGTTTCTGAATATCAAATATATTATTTCATTACAGCACTCTTAATGTATTTAAGAAATTAAAAACAGCTTTCAATCTTAATTAAAAAATAAAGTAGAAATATTGAAGAAAAAATACGAAATATATCTTTATCAAGCACATTAATGTAATTATCAAAAATCATATCAAAACAATTATTGAATACTAAATTTTATCTTTTCATTTAATATAAAAAATTCTTAAATAATGATATTAATTATTTATTAACTAAAATTAGCAATGATTTTACTACTTTTAATTATAGGAGGTAAGTATATGGCAAAAGAGAAAGAATTGAAAAAAGAAAAAACACTTACAACTCACGCAGGAAGACCTATCGCAGACAATCAAAATTCATTAACTGCAGGGCCCCGAGGACCAATATTAGCTCAGGATTTTCAGTTATTTGAAAAGCTTGCTCATTTCAATAGAGAACGCATACCTGAACGTATTGTTCATGCAAAGGGTGCTGGAGCATTTGGAACTTTCACTGTTACAAATGATATAACTAAATACACAAAAGCGAAAGTGTTTTCAAAGGTGGGTAAAAAGACAAATATTGTAGCTCGATTTTCAACTGTTGCTGGAGAGAAAGGATCTGCTGATACAGTAAGAGATGTACGAGGATTTGCAGTAAAATTCTATACAGAAGAAGGAAATTGGGACATGGTAGGAAATAACACACCTGTCTTTTTTGTTAGAGATCCTTTCAAATTTATGGATTTCATACATTCACAAAAAAGAGAACCAAATACTAACTTACGTTCAGCAACAATGCAATGGGATTTCTGGTCTCTTAGTCCAGAAACTCTTCATCAAGTTACAATATTATTTTCTGATAGAGGAATACCTTATGGATATACACATATGAATGGTTATAGTAGTCATACATACAGCTTCATTAATGAAAAAGATAAGCGCTATTGGATAAAATTACACTTCAAAACGATGCAAGGCATCAAAAATTTTACACAAGAGGAAGCAGATGAAATTGCTGGAAAAAATCCTGATTGGGCAACTGAAGATTTATTTAATAAGATCAAATATGGTGATTATCCCAAGTGGAAACTTCATGTTCAGGTAATGCCTGAGAAAGAAGCAGAAGATTATAAATGGAATCCATTTGATCTTACTAAAGTATGGCCTCATAATGATTATCCACTTATTGAAGTAGGAATTATGGAGCTTAATAGAAACCCATCAAACTATTTTGCTGAAATAGAGCAAGCTGCTTTTGCTCCAGCAAATGTTGTACCAGGCATTAGCTTTTCACCAGATAAAATGTTACAAGCTAGGATTTTTGCCTATACAGATGCTCATAGATATCGATTAGGTGTTAATTATGAATCCTTGCCAGTCAATAAACCAATGGTAGAAGTTCATAGTTACAATCGGGATGGATTTATGCGTCATGATGGAAACTTCGGTGCAGCGATTAATTATGAACCTAATAGTTTTGGAGGACCAAAAGAAAACCCCGCATTTAAAGAACCCCCGTTAAAAATCTCTGGAGATGCGGATAGATATGGTCAACCAATAGTTGATGCGGATTTCATACAACCAGGTTTGTTATACAATTTACTTAATAAAGATGAACAAAACCGTCTTATCAACAATATTGTTAATAGTCTTAAACAAACTCCCACTGAAATTCAAAAACAAATGATTTCACTTTTTACAAAAGCAGATAAAGAATATGGTAAAAAAGTAGCGAAAGCTTTAGGATTGTAAAAATTCTATCTCGCTTTCTATTTTATAGAAATCGTAATTGAATAACTTGAATAAGTAGATGAATTAGCCGAAGAATTTTACAATTGAGTGGAGATCTTATTATAGATTTTACTTAAATAAATAAAATGACTAATAGCAAATATCCAGCATCATAACCAAAATCAAAGGATTTTGAAGGTTTGACTAAATATTTCTATGAAGTAGAACATGAAACTAAAATGAAACAATTCCTAGGATTTTAAATCTTCTTCTATTTTCTTTTTTTGAACTTTTATTAAGTTATTAAAGGAAAAATCTTTATTTTTTCAAA
>JAEOUJ010000318.1 GCA_016839405.1 Candidatus Gerdarchaeota archaeon
GAACTAAACAATTCTGAAATCATTAGTAAAGAAGAAAAATCAGAAGATGAAGAAGAAAGTAATGAAATTGAAATAGATTGGTAGATTGATTCAGATAAATCGAATATATTATTTTTTAAAACTTCATTGAAATAATTTTATGAAAGAATTTTTAAAATGATAAAATAGAATCTTTTCATTAAATTATTCCAATTTTGGTTGTGCAAATTAATGGTAAAAGATAAAACAACAACCAATGAAATGGTTGTGACTCCCTGGGAAGTAAGTGGTGTTATTGATTATCAGAAATTAGTAAAAAAATTTGGCACTACTTTGCTTACAGAAAAAGAAATCAATAAAATTAAAGAATATAGTAATGGCAAACTTCATTTGCTTCTTCGAAGGGGATTATTCTTTAGTCATCGTGATTTTGATTGGATATTGAAGCTTTTAGAAAAAGGAGAAAAATTTGCACTTTATACGGGAAGAGGACCTTCAGGACATACACATTTAGGTCATTTGGTACCTTGGATTTTCACTAAATGGTTACAAGATATTTTTGATGTTGAATTATATTTCCAAATGACAGATGATGAGAAATTTCTATTTAATCAAAAACTTTCATTTAAAGAAACACAAGATTATGCTTATGAAAATGCAAAAGATATTTTAGCAGTTGGTTTTGATCCAATGAAAACGCATTTTATCTTTGATTCACAATTAACAAAAACAATGTATCAAATAGCTATTGAAGTAGCTAATCGAGTAACTTTCTCAACTGCAAAAGCTGTCTTTGGATTTAGCAATGAATCAAATATTGGGATGATTTTTTACCCATCTATTCAAGCTATGCCTTGTTTCCTACCAACTGTATTAAAAGGTAAAAATGTTCCAATATTAATTCCTGCTGCAATTGATCAAGATCCCTATTGGCGCATTACTCGAGATGTTGCACCAAAATTAGGTTATTATAAACCAGCAGCTATTCATTGTAAATTCTTCCCAGGATTAGCTGAAGGAGGGAAAATGTCAGCTTCTGAACCAGATAGTTGCATTTTTACAACTGATACACCAAATGCTGCAAAAAAGAAAATTATGAGAGCATTTACAGGTGGCAGAGCTACAGTTGAAGAACAAAGAGAGCTTGGAGGAGAACCAGATAATTGTAACGTTTATTGGTATGAATATTATTTATTCGAACCAGATGATAGGGAAATTGAAAAAATGAGAAATGATTGTTTATCTGGAAAGCTTCTTTGTGGGCAATGCAAGAAAAAATTAGCTGAAAAAATAAAATTATTCATTGCTGAACATCAAGAAAGGAGAGCAAAAATAACAAAAGAATTAATTGATAAGCGAATAATTAAAGAATAAATTATCTTAGTGAAAATGGTTTGCATTTGCCTATTTTTATTTGTGTTAAAATATCTTCAATTGTATTAACAGGATTTTCAAATTCTGTAGCATAGGTACCGATTGAATTATAACCATGTGAATCACTTCCAGCAATACATGGCAATCCAAGGATTTCAGCTGCATCTTTAGCTTGTTGATTAAGTATTTTAGATCTCAATCCATTTATTTCTATAGCGTCAAAATTCAATTCAAAAACTAACTCACCTACTCCTAAAATATCAAATGGGTGAGCTGCTACAGCTAATCCTCCTTCTTTGTGAATAATATCTATAACATGTTCTGGTTCAAGACGGCTTGATGGTACTGATGAAATACCATAAGCTAAAATATCTCCTTGTAAAGTGGATATTTCAACTGATTTAGTAAAAACCTTAATTTGATATTTTGTTTTGAAGAGTTCTAACTGTTGATTAGTAAATTTGCTAATTTTATCATGGTCAGTAATAGTTATAGCATTAACTTTACCAGTTAGTTGATTAAGAGTATCTTCTATGGTTATATAACAATCATGCGAAAAATTTGTATGTACATGCATATCAATTAAATATCCATCAGGAATTCTCTTTTCTGTTTTAGTTAATATCTTATGCTCCAATATTTAATCAGCTCAGAAAATCCCTATTTTTTTATAAGAAAATAATTCTATTTCCACCAAGACGCTTAGCTTTTTTCAAAGCTTTATGAGCTAGTCTTTGAGCTTGACCTTTCAGTAATTTTTTAGTCCATTGATAAGGAACTGTAGGGCGTATTTGTGTATAAGGCCCTCGAGAAACTCCTATACTAGCAGAAGCATCACAGCCACATTCTACACCAATGGAATTAATTTCACTTAATATCTGTTCTAAGTCACTAATAATTTCCTCATGTGATAATGCTCCTGTAAGGCGTATCATACATTCTTCAGTACCCCTTTTTTCATCTAATCCGTAGATAACTTCACCTAAATGTTTACGAATAAAGTTAGTTACTAATGTAGTTAATGCACCTGTAATCTCATTTGGTTTATAAGAAACCCAACCCTGTTTCTCAGATATTTCTTTAAAGTTATCAAGATCTATGAATATTATTAATTCTTCAACTGTTTCAAGAGCCAATTTATTTAATTCACGCCTTCTTTCAATTTTTTTATAAAAAGAATAACTACTTCAATAATAAGTGTTTCTTGTATTCTAAATTCACTATTAAGAGCAATAAAGAGTAGAAAATTGGTATTTTTAACCCGTATAACGCAATGCTTCACTTGGTGGAATTTTGGATGCTCTTCGAGCTGGAAGAACAGCTGCAATTATGGATAGTGCAATTGTTAATGCAATAAATATTGTTAGAGTAGTCCAGGGTATAATGAATCTAAAATCAAAATCAACTAAGTATTGTGAATACATACCATATCCTAGAATGAAACCATTGACAAAACCAATAACTAATCCTACTAGTGCCACTGCAAATATTTCTACAACAACTGCTGTAATTACTTCTGATCGCTGGAAACCTAAAGCTCGCATCATACCAATTTCTCGTGTTCTTTCAGTAATACCTCTTAGTGATACAACAATTAAACCTAAAACTCCAACAACCAAGCCTAAAGAAACAAATGCTTGCATAAAGCTAATTGATTGGATTACAAATTCCATAAATTCCTCTGTTCTATCTCTAAGAGCAATTGTATCAAATCCAAATAACTTTGCTTCAATATTTCTACTAACTTCTACCTTTTCTTCAGTTGTTAGCTTTTTATCAGTTTGAATTAAAAATGCTGTATCATTTTCTAAATCCATGAAAATTGGTGAATTTTCACTGGTAAAAGTGAAGCTTGAAAATAACATTGTATAACTAAGTGTTACTACAAAACCTATTACTGTATAATTTCCAATAACTAGCTCATCTGTTTCTGGATCAATTTCTGGTATTCCAATTTTATCACCAAGCTCTACATCTAATGAATAGGTTATTCCGCCTTCATCAAATTCGAATTCTCTTAAGATGCTTGGTAAAATGGCATATTTATTGGATTCATTCATTGCTTCCTCCCATGGATTGCCAGTTATACCATCCCAAATACCATCGAATGGATATTCAGTCATTTCTAAAAATTCATCATTTATACCCCAAATATCACTAGGAACTGGAAGTTCTTCAGTTACAGTAGCTGTTTCATTTGTTGCTGTGAATTTTAAAAAAGTATAAGCACCTGAAAGTGAAAATCGAAACTTCATCCCTATAACTCGTTCAATATTTGGATCTGCATTTCTAATGATGTTTATAGGATCTTCTACAAAAAGGGACGTGTTTCCACCAAAAGGAGAATAAGCAATTATGTCAACTCCACCTTCTTCTCTTTCAGCGAAATCATCAAATCCTAATGTAAAACTACCAGTAAACACTGCAAGAAAAACATTCATTGTTAGTATAACCCCAAAAATAGCAAATGTTAATGCTGATCTAGTTTTCTTCTTACCAACATATCTCATTGAGATAATTCCCATTGAACGCATTTTTTTAAATCTTTGAAAGACATCATTAAATCTATTTGAAATCCACTCAAGGTTAAGAGCTATAAATATAATCGTACCAAAAACCAAAGCAAGCATTCCTATAAGAAACGTATAAAGTCCCCATTCTTGTTCAACTCCTATTCTATCTAATAATGGTATAAGTAATACTACAGTTAAAATTCCTGTTGCCATCCAGGATAAAGCAAAAGCATTGAATGCTATTTTTTGACCAATAATTCTTGAAAATGTAAAGCCTAGACCAAATAAGAAACCAAGAATACCTCCTAAGAACATCATCCAACGCCAATCTGGTGTAACTAGAAAAGTTAATATTATTGCAGCTATTCCTCCAAATATTAATAATAGTCCTATTATTATTGACCAGTTGCCACTTCTTCTTCTTATTTGTGGTGTTTCTACTTCATTTATTGTTTCAACTATATCAATACGAGACGCTTTCCATGCAGGATAAAGAGCTGCTAATAATGATATTAGTAAACCAATAGCAAGAGCAATAATTAATCCTCTAGGTTGAACTATTAAAGGAATATTAGTTAGTATCTCACCAATATCTAAGAAATTCTCTAATAATCCTATGATTCCTAATCCACTTAATACTCCACCTCCTAAACCTAAGATTGAACCCATTCCTCCTAGTATCATGCTTTCTGTTATTAGAGATATCAATAATTGTCGTCTTGTCATTCCGATTGCTCGCATAATACCAATAGCTCGTTGTCGTTCGTCAATATTCATTAATGTAATATTTAGAATCAACATTACACCAGAAATAATAATTAGTGAACCAAACACATATAGAATAATTCTAAAATTTTTAATAGAATCTTCTACGTCTTTAAATGCTTCATATTTTTGAGGATCAATTTGGTAATTTTCACTCTCCTCTTCTCCTAGATGAAAATCTAACCTTTCATGTATAAGATCTTTTACAAAAACAGCATTATCATTCCCTTCAGTAGTACTAACTACCATGTTATTTATACCAGTTTTAGTTGTATTAAACAAGATTTGTAAATATTCCAATTTCATGAATACAACATAACCTGTATTTAATACACCTTTACCTTCAGTTTTAGCTATTCCTTTAACGTTTAAGGTTTTTAGAGTTACAAAATTATTTTGTGCATTTAGAAAGGATATTTCAATAGGGTTAACAAGAGGTAATACTAATTGCTCATCTCTACCTTCTCCCTCAATATCAAAATCTATTACAGATTCTGCCAAAAAATTACCTATAATACAATCTCTTTCACCTAATTTTGTGAAATTAAAATCATTATTACCATAATTATCATCAGGAACTAAATTTCCGAAGGGTTGATCTAATGTTTCATTAATACCAATTGCTATAGCAAATGGTTCTGTTTGTTTTGTAGTTACAATGGAAGTAATACTAACTTGTGATGTAATTCTAGGAGCTATCCCATCAATATAAGGAGTTAGAGCTGGATCTGTAGCTAGTGTTTGATAAACAGAATAATTGAAAAATTCAGGTGTATATTCACCATTTTGAATAGTAATATCAGCATTTCCATATCGTAAACTTACTGTTTCTTTCATTGCATTAACAAGAGAATCTGTAGCAATTTGCACACCTGCTAATAGTGAAACTCCAATGAGTATTCCTATCATATTTATAAGATTCTTAAACTTCCTTCTGCTTAGACCACGCAAGGCATGTTTAATTGCATACAACATTAATTTTTTTCTCCAATTAAAAGGCTACAATTTGTAATTCCATTGCTTATTATTTAAAGTTCAGCTTGTATAAATTAATGTTTTGATTTTTTCTCATTAGTTTTTCCACCATCAAAAGATTTATTCATTGAACTAATCCTTCGTAATATTGTTTGTTACTAAACTAAATTTAATATAACAGTTCGATTTAGAGTTAGATTATTGATAAATGGTGTTCCCAATGAGCGAATCAAATGATGAAGAAGCATCTATTGTAAAATTTCCTGGTATAGCTAGTATTTCACTTTCAATTACTCCTTTGGCTAAAACTACTGATGTTAATATGATAGAAGCTATTGTTCGAGTTTATGATGAAAATGATGAGCAAATAATGCAACAAAAAGCTCGTTCTCTTTTTACTATAGCTAAAAATCTTAAGTTATTCATACAAAATAGAACAAATTTGCCTATTAATGATAGAAGAATGGCTGTTTGGTTCGCTGATTATCTAAGTAAAATAGACATTAAAATTGATGAGGAATCTGCCTATCAATTAATTAAGAAAGCTTCACAAGCATTAGAGAGAGTTTCTCGAGTTACTATTGAACATATTGAATCTTCAGATTTAGTTTCTATTGAAACAGATGTTTTAGCTAATCTCGTAACTTTGAAAACTGATCGCTTATTATCAGAAGATGAATTAAATGAATTACTTGAAAAACA
Organism: Candidatus Gerdarchaeota archaeon; assembly: GCA_016839405.1. The sequence goes on from JAEOUJ010000318.1 coordinate 6,309, forward strand.
TCAATCACCAGTATTAAACAAAGTTACCCGTACAATTAGATACAAGAATAGTGGTGGTATAGAACACAAGGATAAAATAAACCTAGAGATTCAACCAAGTGAAGAACCATTTAACCATAATTTAGTTGCATCATTCAAGAATGATTCTCCATCTAATTTAACAAATATTATTATTTCAGATATTATTCCTTATTGTTACAAGATTATTGATGTAAAGTGTAAAGAGGGAGGTAAATATAAGAAAGAATTAGTTGAAGATGGTTTAAAACTTGAATGGAATGTTAAAGAAGTACCTTCTGGTGGTGAAATCAAAGTATTTTATGATTTTGAGATGAGGATACCTAGAACAATTATGATAAGAAAAGGAGAGGAAATTAGAATTGTTAATGATTACAATTCTTTACAAAGAGATGAAGATGAAGCAGGAATAATTCATACTTTTATAATTTCAGAGGTCATTAATCTTCTCCCTGTTACATTAGATGAAATGATTATTAGAGATTTAATTCCTATGGAGATGGCTGTTAATACTAAATCAATTACAGAAGAAATGGAAATAATTGATTTTGGCCAAAAGTATGGTTTTAATATTCAACAAATTCTAACAAATGTTGAAACCGGAACAAAATTTCTCCATCAATATGATATAGTGAAAACACCTTTGATTTGGAAAATAGATGTTTCTCTACCATTAGAAGATGATCAAGTAGAAGGCATTAAAGTTACTAAAATAATTGAAACCATTCCAAACCAAGAAGCATATATATGTACAATAATTGCCTCAACTCCAAAACCATGTTCCATTATTAATGACATTGAATCAGGTCTTAATGCCATTGAATTTTTACCTTCCAATAAAACACCGGAAAATACTAAATCAATGCGATGGGAAACAAGTGATAATTTAGCAGTCTCAATGATTCTAAAAGGCAAATTAACTAGGCAACCAAATCCAATAAAAATAATTGTTGATGGTACAGAGCATATAACTCAAGTAAGTGAGATTGGTCACATTAGGAAAAGTCAATTAATAGCTTTACCATTCAATCATGTAGCATTATATCGGAAATCAATGAGATAATCTGTAAAAATTAAAAAATTTTTCATTTTATTTCTCTTTTCTAACAGCATTAAACTGATCGTTATATTCTTTAGCAGTATCTTTCAAATTTTCTGAATATAAAATTGCTCTTGATACATTTAAGAGAACATTTTCACCACCATTTTCAATAACTTTCCGTAAATCCCCTTGTTGTTTGCCAATACCTGGGATTAACATAATACATTTATCACCAGTTAGTTTTCTAATAGTTTGTATGTCATCAGATGTCACATGACCAGTAGCTCCAACAACAACGCCATCACCTTTAAGTTCACCGATTTTTTGAGCAATAAATTGATAACCCTTTTGACCTTCTACAATTGAATTTTTCATGAAATAAATTGCATCAGGGTTTGACATAAGACACAAAGCAATTAAACCCATGCTAAAGTTATGAGCAAAATTTAAGCTTTCATCAATGTTTCCAGCAAAAGGTGAATAAGTTACAGCATCAAATCCCATTTCTTTCATCCAATAAAAACCAGATTCATTAGTAGAACCAATATCTCCAATCTTTTGATCAAGAATAGAAACTAAACCCTGATCATGTATTTTTTTGTTAATTTTTTTATAAGCATCTAAACCAATATGAAATATATATTGATTATTGGGTTTGATTGCACAACAATAATCTTGAACACTTTCAAGGAAATCATCAAAAAAAGCAAGTATACCTTCTACTATCGACCTTTCTTCAAAATAACTCTTTGCTATTACATTTTTCTCTCGCTGATTTGGTATTGCTGGATCAAATCCCGCACAAAGAATTGAATCTTTCTCATCTCTTGCTTTTTGGTATTTCTTTAAGAAATCATAATCATAATTCATTGGTTATAACACTTACTCCTATCGAATCACATTGAGTAGGTTGTTAATATTCTTTTCGAGGAAATAACCTATTCTAGTAATTCTGGATTGTGAAATCATTTCCTCTTAAATTAATTATAAATCATTATTGAGTAATGAATAATCCAAATTTTTCATTAAATTAACCTAATATACCTATCAAATCTTTGATATTTATTTACAGGAGGATAGAAATTTAAAAAAATAATTTTTTATATTTTAATTCATAAAGAAGAACTTTTAATTTGATGTTTAAGAAACAGATTATAGTGATCTTATAATGAAAGTCAGAGTTATCGGTTTTGCACAAAAATTACTTGGTTTTAAGGAAAAAGAA
>JAEOUJ010000319.1 GCA_016839405.1 Candidatus Gerdarchaeota archaeon
CTTTCATTCGTCTTGAGATTAGCTAAAGTAAAATATCCATTAGCAATGAAAAATTTGTTTCCTATTTCAGTGGCAATGGCAATACCTTTGTTAATATGGTCTTCTGCTTTCCTGTAATCGTTAAGAAGTAAATAAACCATGCCAGTTCTAATATATACAAAAGAAGTTGCATGTTTATAACCACTCATTTCGACTGCTGTAATTGCTTCTTTACTAAGTTCTAAACCTGTATCAAAATCTCCTAATTGAGTAATTATTCCCCCTTTCCAATTAAGTAATTGTGCTTTCCTCAAAGCGAGCTCTCCTGGGGGATTATCAGTAATTGTTGCGAGTATTTCCAAACCTTTAGTAGCAATCTCCAATCCCTCATTAAATCGACCTGCCCAATTGGAATTTATAAGAACACGAACTAAGGCATCAACTTGCAGTAATTTATCATCTAAATCTTCACTTTCTTGTTGCACTTGTAATGCAAGTTGTAGACTATCTTGGATATTACCTAACATAAATAATGCTAGACTTTTTTGTAATAGAAGTTGTAATTCATCTTCTTTACTAAGTTCTTTTGTTTTCAAACCTTCTTCAATTATTTTGAGTGCCATTTGATATTCACTATGAATAATACATTGCTCGATTTTATCAAGCTGATTTTTAATAATGGATGACAGACCATTCCCTCCAGTATAAATAACAAGTTAATTTTGTCAATTTAAATATTATCGGAGTGGGAAATTGGTGGTTCAAATCCGCCCACGTCCATCAATTCTATTTAATTTCCCAAATTAAATCTACTAAGACTAGTCTTAAATAATAAATAAGAGAAAGGAAGATACAATCTTATAATTCTAATTATGGAGTTATATTGACTCTCCAGTAAAGATATTTTTTGGGATGATTTTATGTCAAAATACAAAATACATAATTATGAATCAACTGTTGCAGAAGAGCTTGCTAGAGTTAGTGCTAAAGTGGCCGAAAATTGGGTTTGGCCATATCAACACTCAGTAGAATCTTTCATCAATATGAGCTCTAAACCAGCTTTTGATCCAGAACTGTTGTTATATTGTACAAAAGGAGAAAAAATTGTAGGCTATATTTTAGCTGAAATAGGCAGTAAATTTCTTGGATCTAAATTAAGCGTGAAGAAAGAGGAATTTGCTCGAGTTATATTTCCTCGTGCCTTACCCGGTCATGAAGAAGTTGTTGATTTATTGTTAGAAAAAATCATTGAAAATCTTCGAAAGAAAGGAATAAATTTTATCCGTACGAGAACTTCTACTATGCGCCCAAATAGTTTTGATTATTTAAAACAAAAAGGCTATGCTGAAAGTCATGTTTTTCCTTTAGGTTACAAGCTATATTACCAATATGACTTAAGTAAAGGGCAGATAAAATACTCCGATGCTGCTATTCAAAACTTTGATGAAGAAAGAGATTTAGTTGAGTGTACAAAATGGGCTGCTAATTTTTTCAATATCACTGAAGAAGAAGCTAAAGGGAACATCTTATATTTTAATGCTCGTGAGGATTTAGTTTGTCATCTTGTCATTCGTGAAAATGGTAAACTTGTTGGTTATTGTTATGCTTGCCCCAATTCAGAAGTTAAGAAAATACACGCAACTTTTTATATTGAAGCTATAAATGAAGACTATTTTAAACAATTGTTAGCTAAATCTGTCAATAGTAGCTTAGCAACAAAAGCGGAAACATTCATTGTTGATCTTATTTTTAGTATATTGAAATATGAGGAACCAATTAAATCTCTTGGGTTTGAAAAGGTTGCCACTTGGAGTGTTTTTGAAAAAGAATTATAATGAAATTAATTTTTTAGTGTGATTAGCTGTTCTTATTCCTCTTATATCCCATTTACAATTAATTTTAAAGCTTACTTTTTCTATTTTAATTTAGATATACCTAGAGTACAACATACTTTTAAAAGAAAATCAAGAAAAAATCATTTCATGACTGAAAAAACGATATGTTCAGATTACATTGATACTGAGCAAAACCAAACTACTGAAATTACTATACCTGATTTCATCATTAGAGAGATGAAATTCATTGACAGATTATTAGGAATCATAGCCAAACATGATGATAAATTAATTGAGAAACTTCTACACAACTATAAAGTAGTACTCAATAAAATGAATATTGATTTAGTAAAAAATGTTCTACATAAGCAATTTGTTTTTGATTTTACAGAATATGAGTGGTTGACTAAATATCCTGAATTTGTATTTTTAATTGAAAATGCTTTGCTGTTTTTCCTAAATTTCCCAAAATATGAAAATAAAATTTCTAAAGAAAATAAAATAGTTGTGTTGAAAACTGATGCTATTCGCGGCGAGTTTCATCCATTGTTCTATCTTGTCTTTTCACTTGTAGAAATTACTTCACGAGAATTTACACTAGAATTAGCTAAAGAATTCACTGATAGTTGGTATAAACTTAATAAAGATAAAATTAAGAAACACGAAACAGTGGAAGAATATGCTAAATCATTATATGATGGTTTGTGCCCAAAAAATCAAAATTATGTTTGGAAAATTGAAGATGGGAAATATTATTTGAAAACCACTCGATGCATGTGGGCAGAAGTGTATTCTGACTTGCCTGATCTCGAATTAGCTAGTCTCCTTGAATGTTATGGTGACTTTTCCAAAATGCCCTATATTAATCCCAATTTTGTTTTATCACGAACAAAAACTCTTGTTGAAGGTCATCATTGTTGTGATTTTGTTTACTATGATAAACGAATCATAAAGAACATAAAACATCCCGAAGATGAATTTTGGAAGAATTTCTGAAGGGTTAAATTTCAATCATTTTATCATCACATTATTGAATTGATTGATAAATGGATTGAATCCCTCACCCCTACCATTCTTTCTTCCTATAACTTTAAGGAAAACAATTTTCCACGAATTACAGCATCTTCTTCTTGTTCACTAAGAATGCCAGTCAAATTTTTCTTCTTCATTTGTTCAATATTGCCATTTATTCCTGTAAAATCCAGCCTTTCAACAATGGTAGTTTCTTTCTCACTAAATTCCTTGAAATTACCTATCTTTTTAGTAATTACTTCTTGTTCTGTGATGATTCTATTCATAATGCCTTCTAACTGTTTATCTTTAGCTAATTCCTTTGCTTGATCAAATAATCGTTCAGCCTTCTCAAAATCAAGTGCAATAATAGCTAATTTGGATTCCAAAAGATATGCTTCTGCAAATAGAAGAACTGAGTTAATCTCTTTTGCTTTTGTCATTAATTGGTTAAGTACTTTTTCTAATTCCGGAATTATTTCTTCATTATTTGTTGTTCTTAATTCTAAAAGCAATAACTCACAGATATTCAATAATGCTGTAATTGTCAATTCAAATCGGGTTGTATCTGCAAAAGCAACTTCTTGAAATAGTTTCAATGCTTGGAATTGATGGCTTAATCTTTGACTATTTTTTAAGATTAATGCCTCTGCCAGTAATTTGTACTGTGTAATGATTCCAACTGTAGACATCCTTTCAAAATTCTTCAATTCTTGATAATATTTTTGAGCATCGGCAGTTGATGCTGTTTCTATAGATAGCATTACTAATTGTAAAAGAACCTGTGCCTTTACAAGAAATACAAGAGTCTTATTTGCTTTTATTAAAAACTCTTTTGCTTTCTCAAAATCATTTTTTGATAAATATATTTGACCTATTGATTTGTAAACCCAATAATGCAAATCACTGTATCCTTGTTCGGATAGCTCTAAGCATTTATTGTAAAAAATAAATGCCTCATCTAGATTTCCTAGAATTTGATTTAAACTTCCCTTAATACCATACGCATAAGCCAAATCAGATTTAATTTTATGCACTTCGCCTATTGCTATTCCTTTGTTCACATAATCAAAAGCTTGCTTAAAATCTCCTTTGATACGATAGACATTAGCAATTCGAATTAAGGTTATAAAGACCCCATCATGATAATCTAATATCTCGAAAAGTGATAATCCTTTATTATAATATATTAGTGCAGTATCAAAATCACTTAAAGCTAATGAGAAATGATTTCCAAATAGATAGTTTAACCAAGCAATGCTTTTCTCATCACTTAATTTTTTCAATATATTATTAGCATCTTGGTAGTATTCACTTGTTTTCTCTAAATCAAATCCTTTCATTAATGAAATTAGATTAATTGTTACTCTATAAAAATCACTTTTTACTTTTTCATTTAACTCAATGGCACTTGTTTTATATTCGGTAATTAAATCCATTTTCGCAAGAGGATTGTGAGCTTTGATTATGCTAACATAATCTCGAAGTGTTTCGAAATCATTTCTTATGGTTTTGTGGTATTTCAAACTTTTGTCAAAGCATTCATAGGCTAATGAATGCTCTTCTTTTTTTCTATGTATTATTCCCTTCATTCTCAAAAGTTGTGCTTCTCTCTTTCCTTTATCAATAGTTTTGTTAATTACCTTTAGGTTTTTTTCTGCTTTACTGATTAGCTTTGAGTATTGGTCTATTTCTTTTGATGATTTATAGTACAAGTAACTATTGTTCAATTCCCTACCTATCCACCATTCTTTCACTCCAAGATTAGCAAGTTTTGCAATAATCGCATCAACAATAAGTAATTTGTCATCCAATTTTTCACTTTTTACTAAAACCTCATCAGCTAGCTGCAAGCCTTCATCAAACTGCTCAAGCTCACTAAAAATATGGCTTTTAACAAGCTGTAGCTCCAATAGTTTAGTTTCAGTTAATTTTGGTTTCTCGAGTAGTCCATCAATTATGGTCATTGCTTTCGTGAAATTCCGATTATGAATTAATTGCTCAACTACCTGGAATTGCTTATCAATAGCAGTAGACACAGGATTTCCCCCAAGAGATATAGTAAAACAAACTTATTTCGCTAATTTAAATATTCTTAGTAAAAATTTGGCAGTTCAAGTCCACTAATTCACACCATTTAATTTCTTTTATTGTTAAATCTTCATTTTAGATTTTCTTTTTTTTACCAGCAATAAACTAAACGGAAGAATAAGTATTAGCTCCCATAAATGAAAACCTACCTTTGGTGTTGGTTCACTTGGATTTCTTACTTCAACAGTAAAGTCTCCTGCACCATCTATTCCACATATTTCTAAAATAAAGACAATTGGATTTTCACTGGTATGATTATATACAAAAGAAATTACTTCACCATAACTTGCTGAGGCACCAAAGAATAATTCTTGCCATTGATCATTATATACTTTTAATTGGGTATTAATTAAATCTGAATTTGATACTATTATTGTATTATTTCCATAAGGAATTTCTATTTGAAAGTAATGATTTAAATCTTGTATAAAATGATCTTGAATATCACCATTTATTGTTCCTGTAGTTTGTGCATATGGGGAATTACAAACAAGATTTATTGGTTCATATTCTTTTACCTCTAAATCATAGTATGATGTTGAAATCTTCCCATAAACAAAAATAAGATAAAAACCTGTTTCTAACCTAAACCGACATTTTTCAGTTGAGCCATCATCTGGATTAACAAGAAAACTTCCACCAATTAGCTCGTACACTCCCGAATAATCAAATTTTATTATTTTGA
>JAEOUJ010000320.1 GCA_016839405.1 Candidatus Gerdarchaeota archaeon
CAGATAAATATACAAACAAAAATCAAATTGCTGATATTTTAGGAATTAATGTAGAAGATATTCTTGATGATTATCCTATGCAAGCTGTTTCAACAGGATTTCCATTCTTAGTCATACCATTAAAATCACTGGAAGTAATAAAAAGTATCAGTTTGGATGCTCAAAAACAATTATCAACTTTGAAAAGTTTTTGTACACAACAATTACTTGTTTTTACTAAAGAAACAGAACATAAAGATTCTCATGCTAATGTTAGAATGTTTGCTCCGGGAGTTGGAGTAATAGAGGATCCTGCTACTGGAAGTGCAGCAGGTCCATTAGGAGCTTACCTTGAACACTATGAAATCATTGATAATCATAATTCAGGTGATGCCTTTAATTTGGAACAAGGTTATGAAATTAAACGACCTAGTAAGCTAATAAGTAAATGTATGATTGAAAATAATGAAATTCAAAATATGCTTGTTGCTGGTAAAGTTAGAAAAATAGCTACAGGAGAATTTTATCTTTAATTAACAATTTATGTTTTAAATAAAAAGATAAATTCTTCTTCTATTGATTATTATTAGTAAAGTTGAAGCTGTATTTTGTACTAAAGGTAAATTAATAGAAATCCATTCAGGTAAATCAGGAGGATTAGTATCTAGCATTTCTTGCCAAGATTCATCATTTAAAATTTCGGATATTGGTTGTTCAAATTCATAATAGGAAAATGTTGCTCCATAAGTTAATTTTAAGTTACCTCTATTATCAGGTACAACAACATAGATAATATATGGATTACCAACAGCTACTTCTAACACAAAAGATCCCATTGAAGTTGTTGCACCTGCTACATCTGCAATGATAGCTGAACGTTCTTTAGTTATTTTCATATCTTCTAAGTAATAATCATATATATCAGCTAATTGATCACCAAATTGAATAATAAAATTCATTTCTGAATCTGTTAGGCGATTATTTTTTAATTCTTTTATACTTAAATCCCTTAATGTTGTAAATAGATTTCTCATCAGATTTAGTTTCTCAATAAATAATGCATCTGAGATGCCAAAATTAGTTAATCCTTCTATCATATATTGTGTAAGGCTACTTAATCGAGAATATACTTCAGGATAAGGTTCAATATAACCATAATATTTTGGGGGTATGCCCCAACTTGCATAAGGATATTTAGCATAAAGTATTGTATCATGCTTCAATTCAGTCCAAGAAGCCATGGTTGTCATTAATGCTTTATCTGACCAAGCATCACTTTGCATAAAAGCTGGATAACCTGTAGTTGCTGGTTCTAGTAATGGAAAGAGTGTATAAAGCCATAACCAATAAAGATTCTGAGTCCAATAAGTCTCATTTAATTGACCAAATTCATTACGTAATTTATTTATTTGTTGCGAATAATTAAGGTAATTTTCTTCTTCTTTCAGATGTAAATCTGCGCGAGGACTGCCAAAAACAGAAAAAACATCAAGACCTTTTGGTGGTCCTCTTAGTGCAACATTTGGATGCATTAATTCTTGAAAAATGTAATTATCAGGTACAAATCTTTGACCAAATAATCTAAAAGAAAATATTTTGTTTTCATAATCATCCATATTTTCTAAAAACATTGAATTTATTTTTGGCAACCTGTAATTTTTAGCTTCATTCATAAATCTTTGAACAGTTTCACTATCAAATTCTGATGGAGTAGGTGAACCAATAGTACTTAAAATTTCATTACATTCCTTAGCAGTTAGATCATCGCTTTCGCCAACATAAAAAATTGTTGGCTCATAAATTTGTTCCCAAAAATCCCAAATTGTGTCATGTTGAGGATAATTTACATCATCTACTGATTCATTAAAGCTTGATACAAGTAACATAGTCATTCTTGTATGTGTTTCACTGTTTAACAAAAAACCCATGCGACCTGCGTAAAGCATCGCTTTGAAATAATTAGGTAATAAAGGATGATCATTATAATGTCCTCGAACTTGATACAATTCAAATAATTCTATATAATTAAAAATGCTTGAAACGCTGCTTGTTTGATTGCCAATATTAAAGATTTCTTGAATGGCAAGGTCTTTTCCTATATCTTCAATAGCTTCCCAATCTTCATCTAAAAAATAACACATAACTGACAGAAAAGCAACATTTCTATCTAAAGCTTCTTGAATATCAATATCTTCTATATCATTATATAATGTAACTTGCTCGTTTTGGAGTAATTTTAGCATTGTATAGAAACCATCATAAAAATCCTTCACTTCTATCATCTTTAAACTAAAATCAAACATTAAGTGAAATAAATGTAAACAAATATCAGTGGTAATGAAAAAAGGTTCTTTATCATAGGTCAAATATATATCAATTAAATCTCCACTTGGAAATTCCTTTAATGCAAAACCATTGGTAGCAATTTGATTTTTTATTTCATTGTTAATATTAATTCCTTGTAAATCAACATTAGCTAAATTACCTCTAATTTCTTTATAAGGTACTTGAGGTGTGAAATTAATCTCTTCAGGTGAATAAGTAGCAAAATTTGTTTTGACTTCATTTGTTATTTTAAACGTAGCAGCAGTATTTTCAATAAGGCCTTCACCAATGAAAGTACCATAATTTCGAGGTAGCAAAGGAATTAATACACCTAATAATATAGAGCTTAATATTAGAATCCCAAAAGTCATTGAAATAATGATCTTATTACGTTTAATCATATCTCTCACCATTGTTAATGTTTGATTTTTCTAATATAAATTATAGTAGTGCTAGAACTTGTTTGTACAATGGGTAAGGAATTACTAATCCATTCTGGTAGAGCTGGTGAATTAGTGTC
>JAEOUJ010000321.1 GCA_016839405.1 Candidatus Gerdarchaeota archaeon
CCGGCACGGATAGCCGAGAAGAGCATCTCATCCTCAGCGTAAGAGGTCGATGCAATTATTTGAAGAAAAAACAGGTGCCCTTTTAGTTGAAGGATATGGTTTATCTGAGGCATCACCAGTTACTCATGTAAATCCAATTGATAGAAAATTACGTCGAATAGGGATTGGTATACCAATACCAAATACTGAATCAAAAATTATTAACATAAAAACAGGTAAAGATGTTCCATGGGTCTTTGATGAAAATGACTTAACAGCTGAAGGCGAATTGCTAGTTAGAGGACCACAAGTAATGAAAGGTTACTGGCAAAAACAAGACGAAACTGATAATGTTATCATGAAAGATGGCTGGTTAAAGACAGGTGATGTTGTTAAAATGACTTCTAAAGGATATTTCAATATTGTTGATCGATTAAAAGATTGCATCTTCACATCTGGTTTCCAAGTTTGGCCACTTGATGTTGAAAAAGCTTTATGTAATCATCCAGATATATCTTTAGCAGCTGTAATACCTTACAAAGACGAACAAATGAACGAAGTGATAAAAGCTGTACTTGTAGCAGCTGAAGGTGCTCCACAACATGATCATAAAACTTTGAAAGAATTCTGTAAGAAGCATTTAGCTCCATATAAGGTTCCAAAAGTCTTCGAATATAGAGAAGAATTACCATTAAGTCCAGTTGGTAAAGTTCTAAGAAGACCTCTACGAGAAGAAGAAGCACAAATAGCAATAAAACAAAAAACAAGTAGTAAGAAATAATTCTCTTACTTCTTTATTTTTCTTTATTTCTATCAATATATTTTATTCTAATTACTTTTAATATACAATTAATTTAAACTTGAAAATAATTTATTATAATTAATAAAATGCTTTATGATAGAAGCTATAAAAAGTCGCATAAAAATGAGTGAATTAATTAAACAGACCCGAGATGCATTACTTAAAGCTGGCACTATTCCAAAAAAAAGCCTAAGTCAGAATTTCCTAATTGATAAGAATCAACTCGAGAATCAAATTGCCTTTGCAGCATTAAACAGTGATGATATTATTTTAGAAATTGGTGGAGGTACAGGTCTGTTAACTAATCTATTAATTGATAGAGTAAAATTCGTCTATTGTATTGAATACGATAAGAATTTAGCTGATTACCTGAGACTTAAATTTCAATCGAATTCAAATATTAAAATTATTGAAGGAGATGTGTTAAAATTAGATTTACCACAAGCAAATAAGATTATAGCTAATTTACCTTATCATATATCATCGCCTATTACCTTTAAATTATTGGATCAAAATTTCGACCTTGCTATATTAATGTATCAATATGAATTTGCTAAAAGAATGATTGCTCAACCAGGAACAGAAGACTATTCTAGATTATCCGCAAATTTACAATATCAAGCAAATGTTGAATTGCTTAAACGAATTCCACGTAAATCATTTTATCCAATGCCAAAAGTAGATAGTGCAATAGTTAGAATTATCTTAAAAAAAGAAAATTTACCTGTTCCAGTTGATTATTTTAGAATTGTTACAAGAATTTTATTTAACACAAAAAACAAATTAGTTTCATCAGTTTTTTATGATTATTTCAAAAAAGTAATATTAAAATCTGATAGAATATCATTTAAACAATCTCTTTTATCAGGTATATCACATTCTTCTATACGAGTTCGTGAATTAACTATTGAGGAATTAGTTACTATTACAAAAGAATTAGTTGAATTTTTACATTCTATAAATAAGATATCTCTATTAAAGTGATTAATTTTGAAAAGAAAACTTGTGAAAAAAATTGATGGTTTAAATATAGTAATACCAAATTCAGTATATGATCCTGCTGAAGACTCATTCTTGTTAGCTGAGAATACTGATATAAAATTAAATGAAAAGGTACTTGAGATAGGTTCTGGTTCTGGTTATGTTTCAATTTATTTAGCAAAAAAAAATCCTTCTGCAGAGTTTTTCTCAATTGATTTAAATTATATTGCTTCTAAAACTACATTAATTAATTCAATTAATAATTCTGTAAAGTTAAATATAACAACAGGAGATTTATTTGATTCATTAATTGAAAAGCCGTTTTTTGATGTAATTTTATTTAATGCTCCTTATTTGCCTGTTATTAACAACAACAAAGAATCAATTGCATGGGCTGGAGGGCATGATGGTTTGGAAATTATAGAGCGATATATTAAACAGCTAAGATTTTTTTTAAAAAAAACTGGCAGATCATATTTAGTAGTCTCTAATAAAACAAATATTAAAAAACTTTTCAAATTAATTAAACAAAATCAATTATCTTACGAATTAATTGATGAAATAAAAGAAGGACACGAAAAAATAAAACTATATAGAATTAATAATGAAAATAGAAAATGTTAATTTTGTAGTTAAAACAATTATAAATTGAAGGATTAAAATGGCATATGATCCAAGAAAAGGAAGACTAGAAGCATCTGAGTATGATAGAGAATTTAGTGTTAAGGTTGCTAAACAAAACCTTCAAAGAAAAACAATTATTTCTTTAGTAATGATATTTGCTTTGATTGCTTTAGCATTGGCAATTATTATAGTTATTTAATAATAGCTATTTTTTCTATATTTTTCCATAAACCGCTTTCTCTATTAAATAATGAGTTTCTCTAGTCATCCCTTGTTCAACTTTTATAAATTGTACTTTTCTTAATCTTCCCATTTCTTCGTCAGCTTCTGAATCGCCAAATGCATACCATTTCTGGATTTCTTTATTTGGATCTAATTTAGCTATTGTTTTCTCTGCTGCTAATTTTTTACTGGCTACAATTGGTATTATATCGACTGCATATTTGTTTGCAACAACTTTAAATTTGTCAGCAAAATCTTCAATAACAGGATTAATATTTCTTAGATATTTCTCAACAGTCAATCCAAAAGAAGGTAATGTTCTAAAAGTTAACATTCTTTCCTTTGGTTCAATCCATAATACCCGACCATTAGGAATATCAAGACTTTCAAAACACTCCAACTCCCGATATTCACAAATTATATCACTTAATTCCTTCTTTAGAGAAATAAGAAGCTTCTGCAGATCTTTTGGTATTTTGCGATAAATTTTCTTTCCTTTATAATAATTAACTAAACCAAATTCACCAGATATAAATGAATGTTCTTTCATTGGATGATCAATATGTTGAAAAAAACGATTAAGAACCCAATTAACGCTTCTTCCAGTTACTAAACCTATTGGTAATCCTTTTTTTCGGATATTTTCTAAATCATTCATTAAAAGCAAATCAATTACAGAATCATTATTCTTAAAAGTAGTAAGGGTTCCATCGATGTCAAAAAGAAATCCAGTTTTCTGAGCTATCAATCGATTTTCACCTTTTAATTGATTTTTCAATTCTAGTTTTGTATATTAAAATATAAACAATTCCCTTAAAAGTAGAAAATATGTTTTAATAAAAATTATGAATTTTTTGTCTAAAAAGAAAACTATTTGTATTTTCATATAAGAAATAAAGATGAATATAATTAGAAATATTTATTTCTAGTTATTGAAAAACTGCAAGTAATTTTAAGAGGAAAGTATATGCAATTTGGGGCATCTTATATTTTAGATAAATTACAACTTACTGATTTAGTAACAGCTAAAGAAATAGGATTGAATTTTGTTGAATTTTATATTGGTAACTATTGGAGGGAAACAACAGAACTAGAATTGCAATTAACAACCATTAGAGAAATATTAGACTCATATGATTTATTTTGTATTATTCATTTATCACATTTGAATTCGCAATTATTGAAAGATTCAGATCTGTGGATAGATTATGTAGGAAGAATAGCGGAGCAAATAAATTTAATCGGAAAATTGGGGCTTACAAATAAAATTGTTTTTCATGGTGTATTTGGTCAAACTGAAGATCCAATAGAAATGTCACCAAAAGAAATTTTCAGTAAAAAAGTAAATGCAATAAATGAATGGATTATGGAAGGTCAGAAATATAAAATACAATTATTACTAGAAAACACAGATGAATCAGTTAAAGATATTATGAAGGTATTTGCCAAATTACCTGAATTAAAATTTACATTTGATATAGGTCATGCAAATATACTTTTTCCACAGGCAAAAATAAAAAAATCAGAAGATAAAATTTACAAAATGCTGCAGACATTCAAAGATAAATTATCACATATTCATATTCATGATAATTTTGGGGGAACAAATGAGAACGCGGATTTACATTTGCCTATTGGTTCAGCAAGTATTGATTTTCAGAAATTTTTTGGAAAATTATTGGACATGCATTTTAATGAAACAATAACATTAGAATTATATAATCCATCATTTCACTCGATTTTTCTTGAAGCATCCATCAAAATTATCCAAAAAATAATCACTGATTATAAGGATTCATTAAAATTAGGGAACATTTAAT
This sequence comes from Candidatus Gerdarchaeota archaeon, assembly GCA_016839405.1. The sequence goes on from JAEOUJ010000321.1 coordinate 4,429, forward strand.
TATCTGTTTATTTGAAAATCTCTATTATGGATGTAATAAAAATATGTCTTTAGAGGAACAAACGAAAATTATAGCTGAGTGGATAATTAAATCTAAACATTTAGTAGCTTTCACAGGAGCTGGTATAAGTACAGCTTCAGGAATACCAGATTTTAGAGGACCAGATGGTGTATGGACCAGAAAAGATAAAGGTCTTCCTCCACCAAAAATGAAAAAACCATGGTCACAAATAAAACCTAATTTTGGTCATTTATTTCTTGTAGAATTACAAGATTTAGGTTTGCTTAAATTTTTAATAACTCAAAACACAGATAACTTACATAGAGAATCTGGAATATTACCAGATATTTTAGCTGAATTGCATGGCAATGGAAAATATATGTTGTGTTTAGGCTGCCATGGTAAGTATACCTATGAGCAAGTTAAATGGGATCGTGGAAAGTGGGGGGCTGGATATAGAACAAGTCCTATAATGAAAGGTCAACCATTTTGCCCTAATTGCTCAGGAAGATTAATCTCTTCAGTAGTAAATTTTGGAGATCCAATGCCAGAAGGAGAAATGGAATTAGCAAAAAAACATTCTGAATTAGCTGATGTTTATCTAATAATAGGTTCATCACTAGTTGTAACACCAGCAGCTGATTTACCAATTATGGCAATGAGAAATGATGCAAAGACTGTTTTAATCAATAAAGGAGAAACACCTCTTGATAAATTAGTATCAATAAAAATAGAAGAAGACATAAATTTAGTCTTGAAGCAA
>JAEOUJ010000322.1 GCA_016839405.1 Candidatus Gerdarchaeota archaeon
CAGAATATGTTCTTCGAGCAATTTCTCATGATATTAGACGTAAAATGCTTTACCTCATATATGAAAACATTTCTCAGAGTTATACTGAATTGCTTAGTAAATTGTTACTTTCAACTGGTAAACTCAACTTTCACCTTAAACAATTAAGTGGAATTATTGCAAAACAAGATGATGGATCATATGTTTTAACTAAAGTTGGAGAACATGCAGTAAAAATTCTTGAACAAGTTAATTTGATTAGTGATAATAAAGAACAAGTTGAGCTTCTTAAAAAAATCAGTATCAGTACATCCATCAAACAATTTAATCCAGCTAAAGAAATAAAAAAGAAATGGTATTTTTGGACAGTTATTATTTATTTGTTTGTTATTTTATGTCCTATAGTAATTTTAGTTAGCGTTTATGATTTTAATTTCTTAAATATTTTACACTCTAGTAAAGCTATTTTTAGGAATCTTGCAAATAGTGGAGTTCTAATAGCTATAATTATTGTGTTTTTTATACTAACATGTTTATTATTGCATTTCTATTATAAAACAATAAAATATGAAATCCTTGATACAGAAATAACAATAACAAAAGGTCTATTTGTAAAAACTAAGGCAGTAATACCTTTCAGAACTATTACTAATTTAGTAATTAAACAAGGACCAATTGAATTTATTTTAGGCATATCCCAAATAATTATACAAACCGCAGGAGAATCTGCAAAAGCAGAACCAGAAGGAAAAATTATTGGTGTTTATTATGCTCAAGATTTGATAGAAGAAATCCTAAATCTTGTGCGTCTTCTTGATCCTCCAGCTTATTTAAGAGAAAAGATTCCAATTTCAACAACACCGAAAAATTTGATTCAAGTTTATTCACAAATACTTGATGAATTGCAAAAAATTGATGAAAAATTAGATAGATGATAAGTTTTTCAATTATCTATGATTTATTGATTAAACGAGACTAATAATCTTTAATGATTAAAAACTTAAGACGTGATTTGTTTATGTCAAATGAAGAATCAAATAAAAAATATTTCAAACAAGCTATACATTTAATTGATAATTGGCTAAATTTTCAAACTTATTTTAAGGAAATTCCAGGAATGGCTGTTGGAATTTTCTGTGAAGATGAGATTATTTTCAAAAAGGAATATGGTTATGCTGATCTTAAAGATAAAATAAAATTAACAGACCAGCATTTATTTCGTATTGCATCACACTCAAAACTTTTCACTGCAACTGCAATTATGAAATTATATCACGAAGGCAAACTCTCTATTGATGATAAAGTCTCTAAACATTTACCTTGGTTTACTTCTGAAAATGATGAAAATATGCAACATATTCGAATACAGCATTTACTTACTCATTCAAGTGGCATCTCGAGAGATGGAAAATTAGCTCAATGGAGTATTCATAAATTTCCTAAGATTGATGACATTAGAGAACAAATAAAGAAAGGAATAAGCTTCTTTGAAATAAGTGAAACACTAAAATATTCTAATTATGGTTTCACAATACTAGGACAAATAGTAGAAGCTGTATCAGGTCAACCTTATCAGGAATATATTCAAAAAGAAATTTTAGAACCACTTCAAATGAATTATACTGTAGTTGATGTTGATGAATCAAACATTAAAAAACATGCAATAGGTTATGGAATAAAGTATCCAGGTAAATATAGAGAGAAATTTGAACACATACCAGCCAATGTAATGCATGCAGCGACAGGTTTGAGTAGTACAGTTAATGATTTGATTAAATTTTATCAAGCACATTTTCTAGGAAATGATATTTTGTTTCCCGATTATATTAAACGTGAAATGCAACATGTACATTTTAAATCAGAAGGTTCAGAGAGAGGATTAGGTTTTGGTATTGAAAAAGTCAATAATGTTGAATTTATAGGACATGGTGGAGGTTATCCAGGCTTTATTACTAGATCAGGATTAATCCAAGATAAGAAAATCATAATTGTTGTACTAACGAATTCAATAGATGGTCCTGCAGCAATTTTGGCTTTTGGTATTATAAAAATTCTTGAATTTGTTATCAAGGAAAAAGAAAAACTCTTTGCAAAAGAAGATGATAAAGAATTAGATGTGAAAGATATCCTTGGTTTCTATAAATCAGATTGGGGTACATCTTTATTCAGCAAGATAGGGTCGAAACTTGTGCTTATTGCTCCTAGAGCAGATAATCCTACTGAATTTTTGCTTATTTATGAACACAAAAAGGATCAAATATTTACAGCTCCAAAGAAATCACCCTATAGTTCTCCAGGAGAGGATATTGAATTTATTGATGGACCTGATGGTAAGAAAATCTTTCTTGATGCACATAAAGGTGAAAATAAAAGATTTGAATTCAGCTATTGAGATTTGCTTTTAATAAATCCTTTTTTTCTTTTTTCATAATTTACAATAATTTATATTTTTAAACAACATAAGATTCTTTGTGATTTTTATGAGAAATATTATGAAAGCTTGGACTTTATTTCTCAATAGAACAAAAAATGTAGAAGAAATTTATTTTTTTAATTTTATAGATAAACCAGATGAAAATTGTGCTTTTGAGATAGCTAATAATAAATGTAAATACCTTGATGGTGAACCAGAAAAATATACTACCAAAATTACTGTTGAATCAAAAGATTGGGTTGCTTTCTTAGCTAAGGATTTATCATCTAAAGATGCTATTTCTGATGGAAAAATAATTATTGAAGGCAATGTCGAAGCATTAGAAAATTTCAGTGAATATTTTTCTGGTGATAAAGAAGGAATAAATGTTATAGTAGACAATTATTCTGTTACACAAAATGAAAAAGAATTTCTTGAAGGTAAATGGTGCAAACCTAAAAAAATACTGGGATTAATTGGAACTCCTAGAAAAGAAAGTGGTTTATGTTCCTATCTCTTTAAAGTATTTAAAGAAGGACTAGATGAATTTGATTGTGAAGTTGAAACAATCTTTCTAGCGGATCTTAAAAATAATCCTTGTAGAGGATGCTTTACTTGTTGGTACGGTAAAAATAGGAAATGTGTTCACAATGATGATGTCTATAAATTAATTCATGAACTCCACAATTATGATCTATTAGTAATATCTGCCCCAGTCTATGTTGATGGGCTTCCTGGAATGCTTAAAAATTTCTTTGATAGATCTATTTCCCTTCTAGACCCTGAATTTATTTTAAAGGATGGACATTGTAGACATCCAATCAGATATCCGAAAATGCCTCACCTTGTATTAATTTCAACTTGTGGTTTCGCAGAAATAGATAATTTTCATCCTATGATAGAACATGTAAAAGAAATTTGTAAAAATATGCATCTAACATATATTGGAGAAATTCTTCCTCCCACAGGTTGGTTATTAACAATTAATAACTTTCAACCCTTTTTCAAAGATACAATTGAATCAATAAAACTTGCTGCAAAAGAGATTATTGCTAAAGGCAGTATTTCTGATGAATTAATTAAACTTATCACTAAACAACCTCTTTCAACAGGTCAAATTTTCTCATTACATAATAGAAATAGTCTGAAAGAATGAAGTGGAATTTTTTCCAACTTCTTAATTATTTTTTATCTAGATGATATTCAAGTACTTTAACAGCAAATCTACTTACAACAGTAGCTGGTCCACCTCCCATTTCTATTGCTACAGCTATAGTTTCAAAAATCTGATCTTTTGATGCTCCAGCCTTCAATGCTTGATTTATATGCCATTCAATACATGATTCACAATTCATAATAATTGATATTCCTACAGCGATTAATTCTTTTATTTGCTTTTCAAGTAATCCTG
>JAEOUJ010000039.1 GCA_016839405.1 Candidatus Gerdarchaeota archaeon
AAATTATATTTCAACTGAATTATCAAGTGTTCAAGGTGTTAGTCAATTAGCTCTAAATAATAATCAAAGTATATTATACTATACTGAAACCTATCTTGGTTCAATATCATATCTAAATTTGACATCAAGTAGTACTACACTTATTAGAACAGGGATAGGTCTATCAGGAACGCAGGAAGTTATTGGTATTGGAGTAGATGATTCAGATATATTGTATAGTATGACTGCTGATGGCAATGAACGAGGATTTTACAAATATGGAAATGGCACTTATGTTTTGCTAGTAGGATCTAAAGGTGGGATGAGTGCGTTAACTTGGTTTCCAAAAATGCAAGCTTTCATAGCTGGTGGCAGCTTTAGCGGAGCATTAATCAAATATGATATCTCAACTAAAAAAGCATGCTATCTTACTCCTGTTGTAAACTCTAATACTTTAATTGAAACAATGAATGGTACTGTTTTCTATAGTATAGATGATGAAATTTACAAAATAGCGGAGGATAAACCATCCTTATTTGCCACTTCAGAAAAGGAGGTGCCTATTAGTAAACTAATTATTGATGTTAATGATAACATCTTTGTTTTATTAGCAAATGATTCTGTAACAATTCATCAATTACTTATGAATGGTTCATTAATTCCTTGGTTTGGGAATACCATTAATGAGTGGAGTAAATCATTTAATTATGATATAAAAAATCATGATATTATCTTAATAACAGAAAATGGAATAACAAACGATTCCTACGTATATAGAATACCTGTTGAGAATCCACTTGATTATTACAAAATACTAACATTTAACAATTCAACAAAGTTAACATGCACTACAGATGTATCTGGTAATATCTATTTGTATGAAGCATACAACAATACACTCCACAAAATACCAGATGGTGCTATGGAAACAGAAGCAATTACAACGTTTTTTGTTAATTTCACAGGTATCTATGGACCTAATTTTGTAGTTGAAGCACCAATTTGCTATTGTACCGTAGAAAATGGGATAGTAGTCGGAAGAAATGATGATCTGTATATTTGGTTACTTAATGAAGGAATTAGTACAATGTTTGCTTATAATGAAATAGGTATAGATAATTCAGCGATATTTCAAAATATAAATAGTGATATTCTTTGTACTCAATCAACCGTTATTCTAAAATTGATTTATCAAGAACCTATAACACCAACTACAGGAGTAGGGGTTGATGTATTTATTTTACTAATTCAAATTCCAATTTATTTGTTGTTAACGATAGTAAAGAAAAGAAGAAAGATGAAAATGAGGAATTCTTAGTTTCTTTATTTCTCCTTTTTCTATTTCTAATAAGAACTACTAAAAACTACTCAAACTCACACAAAAAATGAAAGTAAAGGAAATTATTTCCTTTTTCTTCGAAGAATAATTGTTGCAACTGTTAATCCCGAAGCAATTATTACAACAAAAGTTCCTATGAAAAAGCCAGTTGTAACAGTAATCGTTTGATTAATAGTAGATGTTTCTGGTGGAAGTGTTATCGTTTCAGGTGGTGGAGAAACAATTGGAACACTTGAAGGATCATTGGGATTAGTATTCATAATTATTTCAAGGGTATCACTGAAAGTATCAGAATCTGAATCAATGTTCGTAGGATTTGTGTGAACATACCCAGTAGCATTTGCACCAGGATTGAAAGGACTATAAATACCAAGAATTTCTTCGCCATCTTCTAAAAAGTCATTATCCGTATCATCTTTCAATGGATTTGTCCCATAAACATTGATTTCATCCCCATCTGTCAATAAATCATAATCTGAATCGGGATTATATGGATCGGTTCCATAAATTAGCTCATCAGTATCAAGAATACCATCATGATCAGTATCAAATACTGGATGATCATCAGGATCAAGAGGGTCGGTAAAATATATCAATACTTCATCGCCATCTGTAACCGTATCCCCATCTGTGTCATCGTTTGTTGGATCAGTTTGATAGTAGTAAATTTCATCCCAATCTTCCAATTGATCACTATCTGTATCATTATTCAATGGATTAGTTTTATAAAATTCTTCAGTTAAATCGTCAATATAATCGCTATCGCTGTCACAATAACCTGTTTTAAAAATCGATCCATGGAAGGTTGACCATGGAACTACTCCTGAAGAAGTAATACCTGATAATCCAAGGCAATATAATTTACTATCACTTGAACCAAACACAATTTCTAATATCCCATCGTTATCCAAATCAGCTGCTCCTGGTGAACTATTAATCAAAGACCCAGTGGTAAAATTCCATTCTTGTCCTCCTATGTGATTTAAGCAATAGAGATGACTATCTCTAGAACCAAATATTAACTCCAGACTTCCATCATTATCTAGATCAGCTGCTGCAACAGATGTACGAATTATTCCTCCCGTTTTATATGTCCACTCAATAGCTCCTAAATGGCTCATACAATACAGATATGTATTGTCACATCCAATTACTACTTCTAATGTTCCATCATCATCTAAATCAACTACAACTGGAGAAACACTACCAATTACATCACCTGTGTCATAACTCCATTTCAAACCTCCTGTGAGATTAAAACAATAAATATAACCATTATGGGATCCAGTTATTATTTCCAAAATTCCATCATTATCCAAATCAGCTATACATGGAGGTACATTAGCCCACCCCATAGTTTGATAACTCCATTCCAAACCACCTGTATAATTTAAACAATACAGATTACTATCTTCACTACCCATAATTATTTCCTTAAAACCATCTTCATTTATATCTACAAAAGTTGCAGTTATACCACCAATATCACGAGAAGTTAAATATTCCCATATTAATCCTCCTGTGTTATTTAAGCAATATATCTTATTATCTACTGAACCAATAACTATTTCAAAAGTTCCATCAGCATCCAAGTCAGCGATAGCTGCTGAGCATTCTATGTTTCCTCCTGTTTGGAAAAACCACTCTTCTCCTCCTGTATGATTTAAGCAATATAATCTATCTGAAACTCCTCCAATAAGAATTTCTAAAGTCCCATCGCTATCTAAATCAGCTACAGTAGGAGAGTTTTCACTTGAGCCACAAGGGAAACTCCAAATAAGCATTCCAGCTGCATTAAAACAATAAATATTCCCACTATTACCACCTATTAGTATTTCCAGAAAACCATCTTTATCAAGATCTGCAAAAGTGGGAGAAGATTCAATGCTAAGAGGTGTATCATAAGACCATTTTTCATAAACAACCATATCTGGAGGTGTAATATCATTAGCTGAAATTTCAATATTTTTTCCTTCAATATTCTTTTGTGGAATAACACTTATTATCAAAATAAGTAAAATTGACAAACTAATTTTAGCTTTTTTCATTTAACACCCACCCCGAAAGTGTATATAATTATACTTTAAAATTCATTTATTTTTTGGTTGAAAATAAAGAAAATCATCTCAAACTCACACTAGAAAAAAGAGAGGGGGTAGTATTACTTCCATGGTGTTTTTTTAACTAATTCTTTGTAGGAAGCAAAATCCCCTTCCCAGGGATGAAAACAGTGAACAAACCAGTTGACACCAACGGAGGAATAATCACTAATCATCTCATCGAATTTATTTTCCTTAACCCAATAAAAGAAGTTAGTCATAAAAACAACATCAAATGATTTGTTTTGCTGTTGCTGATATTTCTTAATATAGGTTAATATATCTGGGTAGTGTTTTGGCTCAAGACCATCGTAAGATTTAGCTAGTAAGGGGAACACTCCTTGATACTTTGCAGCTCGTCTAAATGGTGGCTTATTTGGCCAATTGCCACCAACCCAGATAGGTATTGTAGGTTTTTGAACAGGAGTAGGGAGGAATTGGGTTCCTTTAATTTGATAGTGTTTCCCACTATAAGCAAATTTTTCACCGGACCATAAACCTTGAAGAATGTCCAAACTTTCATCCAACATTTCCGCACGAATTTTATCATCACTTTCCAATCCAAAAGCAGCAAATTCATTTTTTGAATCACCACCTAAACCCACACCTAAAATGAATCGTCCATTTGACAAATGATCCAGAGAAGCTGTTTCTCGAGCAACTTTCCAAGGGTGCCGTCTAGATAATGGTGTAACAGTGGTACCGATACGTATCTTCTTCGTTTGACTCGCTATTGCAGCTAGTGTAATAAATGGATCCACAACATTTGCATCAGGCATATCACCTGAAAAAATATGATCCCATATAAAGAATCCATCCCAACCAGCTTTTTCTGCTTCTTTTGCAAGCTCCACAAAGGAGTTCACGGTCCAATTGGGTCCAAAATTAGCAATATAAACACCATAATTTATGTCAGAACTCAAAAACAATCACTCCAATAAAAAATGACTATTACAATGCTTTTTTAATTATTAGCATAGTTCTATAGTAAGGCAAATTTTACTTACGCACAAAAATATCATGAGGCTAAACATAAACTTGCTGTATCATAAATTTAAAAAATCAGTTAAATTCGTAATTCTTTCCTGCTTTCATCCCAAACATCTCATTGATGAGAAAATCACAAAAAAAAGCACAAAGGCATACAGTTTTGAAAAAAAAGATAAGAGGAAATTAGGATTATTTCTCAGGTTGTTTTGTTTTTACTTGTGGTTTAGTATCATAAAGGCTTGTGTATTGTAAGTATTCTTGATAATATGTTAAAAACATGCGAACATACCATTCAAGTAATCGAATTAAAATATAGACTATAAGAATTGTAAAACAAACTCCAAAGAAAATCAAGAACTTTTCAGTTCGTGTATCTAGTACTAAACCGCCTACATTTCTTTCTTCGAACCAATTTAAAACTGTATAAATAAATACACCAAATAAACCGAAAATCATTGCAGCAATACTCAAAGACATCCAATTAAACAAATCTGCCAAAAATGTTCGTAGTAAATAGACCACTTTGTTAGGTTCATATTCAAGATATTTGACGTTATCAATTTTTTCTCCTAGATTCAATTTTCGTAAATTTATATTTCCTATTTTTAATTCGTTTTTTATGGCTAACTTATTTGAAATTTGATCGGCAACACTAGATTGAACATTATGTAATCCTAATTGAAGTGTATAAGTAACTATTACACCAAAAGCAAGTAGCATACTTGCTACGATTATTTGCGGAGAAAGATAAAAAGTTACACCAAGTATACCAGCATTGATGGCAAGTAGAAAAATCAAAAAAGTAAAGGGAGTTTTTGTTTTATCATGTTGTGCATCTTCAATTATCCTTAATTTATCTAACTGATTATTCATTTCATCTTTCAAAGCAAACTTCTTAGCTATAAGATCTTTATTTGTTGACATACATCCTCCTTCCAAAATATCTCAAAATTACAATGTATCTTAAATAAATTAAAACATTATTCAAAAAAAGATTTTTGGCAGAAATAACTGTCTTTACTTCAAACAGCTCAAACTCGCATTTCTATCTAGCTTAATTTGACAAAATCAGAAATAAAGAATCAACTTTCTTAAAAGTCGCGATGGAAATAACCACGTTTCATAAGTTCTTTGCGTTTCTTTATTTTCTCTTCTTGTATTCGAAGCTTAGCTAATTTTGCTAGCTCATCTTGTTGAGCTTTAATATGATGAATGAGTCCTAGAAATTCATCGTGGGTTACTTTGAAATAAACGAAATTTTCATCAAATTTCAAAACTTTGTTTTCTTTAAACGAAATAACTTGTTTCCGATATTTCCTTATTGCTGGTGTTACTTCAATAATCAGCTCTTTCTCAAACTCATCAAGCTTTTCAGTTTTAAAGACTCTGGTTACTTTACCTAATTTCTTTTCATTTTTGTCCAAAGCTATTTTTGATTGAAAATCTTCTTGTTTCAATTAATTGCCTCCACAGATAATTAGAATAGATAAATCCCATTGTAGTTTTAGTGATTAAACTATATAAATGTAATAGACAAAATTCAAACTCAAGCTTTCTTTCTACCCTAATTCTCGTCACAGCTAAAAAATTATATAGTAGTTCAAACTCGCACAAAAATATCATGAGGTTGAAGAAAAAAAGAAAAAGAGTAAAAAGAAACTATTGCCTTTTTCTTCGTAAAATAATAGTCGCTACAATTAAACCAGTAGAAATTATGAAAGCAAATGTACCAATGAAAATACCAGTCGTTACCGTAATAGTTTGATTAAAAGTAGTAGTTTCAGGTGGAAATGTTATAGTCTCTGGTGGTGGAGTAATAGTAACAGGTGGAGGAGTAATAGTTATAGGTTCAAGGGGATAATCACTAGGATCATTTGGATCTGTTCCCACATCAACTTCCACTTTATCACTGTAGCCATCATTGTC
>JAEOUJ010000323.1 GCA_016839405.1 Candidatus Gerdarchaeota archaeon
CCATTCATCTTCATATTTATCAAAACTTGAATATTGTAAATCATGCATTTTGGTTAGATCTTTTGTTCTTTCTTGTTCATATGCTTTTATAACACGTTTTATTTTAATTAATGTATTAGCATCATGTAATAATTTCTTTAATTGATTGTCATCTAATTCTAACCAATCAGCTAATTGTGCAGCATTTCCAACATTACTATTCAAGATTTCTTCAACCAAGTATAAGGAATCATTTCTAGCAGCTGATATGGAAACATGAGTTTTTTCAGCAATATTAGATGATATAGAATTAATCATGGCTCTTTCGAATTTTGTCCATGCATACAAGCTAATTTTTTGGGGATAGGCGTAATTTATATCTTTTTTAACTTGCTTATCAAGATCTACTACGATTCCCCCAGAAACCAAATCAAAGAAATAGGATAGTAGATTCCAACTTTGTCTTCTCATGATTCGTCCAAGAAATCTATCAGCTGAGGCAAGTGTTTCATAAACTTCTGGGAGAGAATTTTTGCTTGTGTGTTTGTATGCATTTTCAAAAACCCATAAAAGCAATTCATCATATTTTATATCTAATCCATCAATAGCATTTTTACCTTCAGCAAAACTTCTTGAAGAAAAAAGATCTCTAAGTGCTTTCTGAATATCTTTGCTTTGATTTCTAAAAGGACGAAGCAATTCTATATCTGAAACTTTACCACTTGTCATTTGAAGTACTGTGCCTTCTAAATCATTTATAGCACTTCTTAGATCGCCATAAGCATTTTCTGCAATAAATTTCAAATCATCTGGTTCAAGTGTTAATTTCTGCTCCCGTCCAATTTTCTTGAGAACTTTTAATATAGAGTCAGTATGAACTGGTTTATATGAAATAACTTTTGAAATTTTCCGTAACGGACTTAGCTTTGAGCTATAAGCATCGTTAGCTGTGCAAATAATTGGAATTTTTGCTTTTTTTATTACATCTATAAGTGAACTAACTCCACCTCTATCTTCTCTTCCAGTAATACCGTCAACTTCATCAATAAGCAAAATTCTTTTACCTTTGGATCCTCTTGTGAGTGTTCCTTCCTTTGAAGAACTTCCAGCAATTCTTAATATAGCATCTTTATTTCTTTTATCACTAGCATTCATTTCAACTAATTCATATCCACGTTCCATTGCTAAAGCAACAACACTACTTGTTTTCCCTGTGCCTGCAGGTCCATGTAATACAGCAGCTTTATGTTTTGCTTTTATAGACCAATTTTCAAACCATTTACGTAAAGATTCAATTGCTTCATCGTTACCAACGACTTGATCTAAATTTGTAGGACGAAATTTCTCAGTCCAAGGAACAACTTTCTCACTCAAGTTTTCAAACCTCTAAACTGATGGTTTCAGTTGTACAACTAATCCCTTAAATTCTTTATTATTCTCTAAATAATTACAAATCTATTAATTTTGGGTAATAAAAAGAAAAGAAGAATGATTTAATAGCTTTTATCCTAATCTACGAGCAGTCTCTATCTGCAAACCATCTTCTTCTAAATTGACGGGATATAAACGTGTATCATATATTGCCTTTCGCATCTTTCTAACACGGAAAGTTCGTTGTAATTGATCAGATCGTTCTCTAAGATAAAAATCAATAACACCATCAGCAATATGGCTAAAAAGAACTTCTGTTTTTGGATCATGCATACCTTTAACCATAAGTAATAAATGAACACCACCAACTTTACGTACAACATTAGTAGTGAAATTTTCTACTAGTTCTCGAACTTGATCTTCATCATAATCTAAGAGAAGGTGGGATACTGTATCAATTACTGTAAATGGTTGTGCTGCTTTTGATACTTGACTTACAAATCTAGTTCTTAGTAGATTTAATAATCCCTTATCCCATGCTATGACAGGTGAGTCACCTTCAGAAGCATATTTAGCTCCATAAGCATCAATATAATTCCATGACCCTAGTGATTTATATGTCTCAATAGACCAACCAAAGGTCATCATTTCTAAATCAACTTCAGAAGGAGGTTTATCTACACAAACATAAAAAATCTTCTTGCCAGCTTTTGCTTGATTATACATTACTTGAAGAGCAAAAATTTCATGACCAGAACCAGGTTCACCTAATAACAAAATAAGTGATCCATCTGGAACTCCTCCACCTATACTAACATCAAATCCTTGTATTCCGCTACTTTGTAATTTTACTTTTGTTGCTTCAGCTAGTGGAGATTTGGTTGGTATTCGTTGAAAATCCATTTTTTACACCGGTTAATAATTCATTTTCTAAAAGATACTATTCTATTTCTATTTGAAAATCTTTGTTATGTGGCAATTAGTAGTCATCTACCTCTTTAGCTCGATCCATCATATGTTTTAATAGATAAAATGGCCCATACAATACATAAAATGCTGTTAATGCCCCCATGAACGCAGCTGGATAAATTATATGTTTTAATGTTGGAATTGCTGCGATAACAAGAATTGTAATAGCTGCTAATCCAAGTAGGAAAATCTCGAGATAATTTTTTCGTAATTTTGTAGTTGGATATTTTATCTTTACTATCATCATTGTTCCAGTTATTATCATCATTATTAATCCAATAATTGGTGTTGCAATAGAAGTTGAATTCAATTCTACTTCGATATATAATTTAATAATAATGTAAATTGCTGCAGCACATCCTGCTCCCGGAGAAGGTATACCTTTGAACCATTTTTTGCTTGGTGTTTTTGTAAATCTAATCAATCTAAAAATTGTACAAAATCCAAAATAACAACCTACAATGACTGAGCATATTGCTAAAGCAAAATGAGCATTACTCTCAGTTGATAATATTGGCAAACTCAATGAAATCATAACCGCTGGAGCAAATCCGAATGAAATTGTATCTGCTGCTGAATCTACTACTGTACCAAAAAATCCTGGTTTCTTTTTAGCTAATCGTGCAGGTATGCCATCTGAGAAATCAAAAATTATTGCTAAAAGAACTAATTTCCCTGCCCAAAAAACATAAACAGAATTTCTTGGATCTATAATAACTAGAACTATAGCTATTACCCCAGAGCTAAAATTAAGAAAAGTGATGAAATTTGCTAAAATAGCAAAGAAAGTTTTGATTGGTTTAGAAAATTCAGGTATTTTCCATTTCTTTTCTTCAATTGCATCTTCATTTTTATCGATTACATCTAGTTCATTGTTATCACGCATTTATCATCACTTTCTATTAGTTAAGATTGTTTTTCCAACACTAATTTTAAAATTTCTATTAATTTTGAGTTGATAATGCAGTTAATCATTTTAATTGAAAAATTTATTTGCATAACTATAAATATAAAAAAAGGATTAATTTAATATGGGATTGCAATGGGAGCTGACTATAGTTTTGGAATGGATAATAATCTTTTACTAAAAGGATTTGTAAGATTGCGAAATGGTGGAATTTTATTTACATTATCTGCAATAATTGCTATATTCCCTGGCATAATGTATCCAATTTATTTTATGCAGGAACCTGAATTAATGAATATCGCTCTTTGGTTTTTTGAATTGGTTAATTTTATTATTATTTCAGCAGCAACAGTTTTTTTTATTTCGAGTTTCAAAATTATTAAAAATAATGTTAACGAAAAAAAGGATAGATTGTTTAATCTTACTCGAATACTATTATTGATTTTCTCTATAACATTTACATTATTCACTATTATTGTTCTAATATTTCATTGGGTAAATGAAATGCCTTATCTTTCATTAGGTAAAAATATGATAGCCTATTTTCTTCTAACAACATTTCTTATTGCATTTAGTTTTAGCTTAAAAGATCTAGAAAGAATTGGTTATGGGACAAGGTTGTTATATGTTCCATTAATATTCCTTACAGTACCATCAATTGTTGGTGGAATATTAGCTTGTTTTACTTTCATTGAACCATTCGGTGCTAGTTTTGATGCAGTTGATTTTTCTATTGTATTTGTAAACTTGTATATGGTTGTCTTTTTATTCTTCACTTTTCTTGAATTATCCCTTGTTCTAAGAAGAATGACTCGCATGATTGATGTGCAATATATTTTGAAAACACCAGAATCAGAACCAATTACAAAATCTGCTGTTCCAACAAAAAAATAAGATAATCCATCATTTTTTTATTTTATTTCTTCAATAATTCGAAGTGCTTCATCTACATGCTTCTTTGGATTGAATTGAGAAACAAAAATATGTTGTATAATTCCTTTTTTATCGATTATATAAGTAACTCTTCCAGGAATAAATCCAAAAGTTGCTTTAACATTATATAATTTTCTTACTTCATTATCAACGTCGCTTAGTAATATAAATGGTAATTTATACTTAGTGGCAAAATTTTCATGTGATTCAAGTGAGTCACCACTAACACCAATAACCTCAGCTCCTGCTTTTTGAAACAATTCATATCGATCTCTAAAAGTACATGCTTCTGCAGTACAACCCGCAGTTTCATCTTTTGGATAGAAATATAATACAATTATTTTTTTACCAATGTAATCCTGTAAAGAGAGGTTCTTACCTTCATTATCAGGTAGCGTAAATAATGGTGCTTTTTCTCCAACTTTAACTTGTTTATTATTTTTAGAATTAATGCAAATCAACTCCAATTAGTATTTTAAATTATTCAATGAATGATATTTCAAATTCACAGAATTTATAACCAAGACCATGGCATTTTGTTTCATTAACAATGCAATCTTTATTTGTTAAAATTTGGATTCTTCCAGCAATATAACCAGCCATGAAATCACAAAAAGTTGTTCCGGAATCTTTTGCACCAGAAGACATGGCACATTCAAATACCCTAATTTTTTGTTTACCATCTTCTTCGATGATTTTCACATCAGCTCTTTCTTTAGCTGCTTGTATCATTGAAAAGTGGAAGAATTTATTCATTATAAATAATGCTTGGTCCAATGTTAGTGGCCATGAAAAGTTTTCATCTTCAAGAAATCTTTGTAATATATCTTTACCAGGACCAAAAATACCAAGCTGCATTCCTGCTGCATAAAGTAAAGCGCCAGAAAAAGGATCGGTCATTTTTAAATTAACTATTGCTTGCTGTAATTTTGTGAAATGAACCTCATTACCTATATTACCTCGGTTAAAAACATCCTTTGGGCTAATGAATGATTCATGTAAACGTGTAGAAATATCATGTAGAATTCCTTGAAAGTGTTGGTTTCTATCTTCTATAATATAACTTTCTTCTTGATCTTCGAGTTGCTCTTTTGTAATAGGTTCATCAGAGACTTCAATATTAAATTCACAGAACTCATCTCCCATCCCCAAGCATTTTACTTCTTGGACAATTGCTTCTTTTCTTCCGGTAAGAACTTGGATAATACCTGACATTTCACCAGCAGAAAAGTGACAAAGTGGTTCACCTACATATGGAGCACCGCTGGCACTTGCCAAACCCTTTATACGCAGAACAGCTTTATTTCCTTCCAATTCAATAATTTCAGCTGATTCAGCTAGTTTCATTGGTATATTTATTATTTCATTATCTGAGTAGTATTTCACTAATCCTTTGATTACTTCTTCAAATCGTTCTTTTGCTCTGAATTCTGTTCCAATATTTGGGTTTAATGTTATCATTAAATATGTTCCAAATCCATACAAGCCAACATCTCTACCTGCTTGATAAAGTAATCGAGGTACTAATTTGTCAAGGGCAACCAAACTTACCATCATTTGCTGCATAACACCAACATGAATATAATCACCAATATTGGG
>JAEOUJ010000040.1 GCA_016839405.1 Candidatus Gerdarchaeota archaeon
ATTCAATATCAAAAAACATAAATTATCTTTCTGATTCCTCAACAACTCAAATAACAATTACAGGTACTAGACCAGGAAATGCTGTTATTTCTTCATGGGTATTATTATATAAACTTGGTAAAAGTTATTTATTAAATCGAGTAAAACAATCGCTAGAATTAACTGATTATTTAATTGATCAATTGAAAACAATATCTGATATTTCTTTTTCATTTAAACCAATAATTAATATAATCGGATTTACTAGTAAAGCTTTCAAGACAAAAGAATTAGTTGATAAACTCAGGCAAAAAGGATGGTATTTATCAATCTATAATAATTGGATAAGAATTGTTGTAATGCCTCACCTTAATCAAAAAACCATCGATAAATTCATTGTTGATCTTAAATCAATAATAAAGGAGAAAAAATCTTGAGTAAATTTAAACCATCAGTTCATTCATCTATTCATGAAATAACTGGTACAAAATCCACATTACTAACAGGAAAAAAAATTGCCATTGGTATGACTGGTAGTGTAGCAATTTTAGAGATAGTTAAATTAGCGAGATTATTAATGCGTCATGGAGCAACTATTTATGCTGCTATGACTTCTGCTGCTAAAGAATTAATTCAGCCTGATTTAGTAGAATGGGCTATAGGTAATCCAGTTATAACAAAATTAACCGGGCAAATTGAACATGTTCATTTATGTGGTCAGCATCCTGATAAAGTTGATTTATTACTAATTGCTCCTTCAACTGCAAATACAATTGGCAAAATTGCAAATGGTATTGATGATACTGTAGTTACAACTTTTGCAACAACTGCTTTTGGAACAGGTATGCCAATTGCTATAGTTCCCGCAATGCATGCAACAATGTATGATAATCCTATGGTTGTAGAAAATATTGCTAAACTAAAAAAAGTAGGAGTACATTTCATAGGACCAAGAATAGAAGAAGGGAAAGCAAAAATTGCTAATAACGATGAGATTTTAGAACATATAATAGGAATTCTATCTCCAAAAGATTATTCTAAAAAGAATGTTGTAGTAACAGCTGGACCAACAAGAATTTGGATAGATGATGTTCGATTTATTAGTAACCCAAGTTCTGGAAAGATGGGTTTAAGTTTAGCAATAGAAGCTGCGAATAGGGGTGCTCAAGTTGTTTTGTTAATAGGTCCTAACAATTTAATTATACCTTCTCTTGATAATTTAACTATTAAAAATTATGAAACACCAGAAGATCTTATTTCAATTTTAAATGACTTAAAGAAAATTGATATTTTCTTTTCTGCTGCAGCAGTAGGTGATTTTAAGCCCGAAAGACAAAATGGTAAAATTTCTTCAAAACAGGAATCATTAATCTTGAAATTATCACCAACTCCAAAAATAATTGATTATGTAAAACAGAAATTTTCTAATGCAAAAATTATTGGCTTCAAGGCAGAATCAAAAATAACTAAAGCTGAATTAATAAAAAGAGCTCAAAAAAGTTTGAATGAACATAAATTAGATTTGGTTATTGCTAATGTTATAGATAAGCTTGATCAAGGTTTTGCATCTGATACAAATATTATACATATTATTCAGAAGGATGGGACAGCTATAGAATACCCAAAGAAATCTAAAAGAGAATTGGCAAAAGATATACTAGATTTATTAATATCTATTAAAAGCTAGTAATTAATTAGAAAAAACTAATAAATATTACAATTATAATCCAATAAAATAGTCAAAAAAAATCTAAATACAGGAGATATAGTCAAATTGGCAGATAATACACCATTTCTTGTTATTAATCCTTGTGCTGATGCTGAACGTTTATCAAAAAAAACTGATATCATTCTTAACATGGCAAAGGAAATTTTCGGTGATTTCGGTTATGAAATGACAAAAAAAATAGGTGATGGAATACCAATCGGTAAAAAAGCAATGAAAGATGGATATAAAGTTTTGATTTCAGTAGGTGGGGATGGAACACTTAATGAATTAGTTAATGTAGCTGCCAAAACTGATGTGAAAGTGGGCATGATACCAGGAGGTAGTGCATGTGATTCTCATAAAACTCATGGAGTACCAAAGGATTTTATTCGAGCCTTTGAGATTGTTTCTGAAGGTTATTCCGAGAAATTTCCTGTTGGATTAGCAAAAGGCGATACTGAAAGATATTTCATTGAGATGATTAATGGTGCTTTTATTGGACAGACCTCAGCAGCTTTAGGTGATCGTTTTGCACATCTACATGGAGAGCTAGGTTATGCCTATGCTGCTATACATACTGCATTGAGGTATAAACCAATTCCAACAAAAATTACAATTGATAATAAAATAACCCGAGAATTTAATGCTTCTGCATTAGCAGTATCATTAACTGATACCATTGCTGATTTTGAATTTATTCCAGGAAATCATCCTAGATTAGATGATTTTGCTGTATTTATTGGAAAAAATCTCAAAGGATTAAAACTTGTTCGTTTAATGCTAAAAGCATATAATGGCAAACATCTCAATAATAAAAATGTGGAAATTTTAAGGGGTAAAGAGGTATTAATTGAGAGTGAAACACCTCACACATGGGAAATTGAAGGTGAAATACCATCACGAAATACTACAAAAATGGAAGTTCACTATATTACTAATGCAATAAACCTCCTAATACCTAAAGGATGGCAATATGGTCATAGTAAAAAAGAACGAGTAAAAGCCAAAAAAAAAGTAATGAAACGTAAACACCCATTTAATTGTTAATAATTCATATTCTTGATGATGTTTTTTCTCTTGCTTCAAATAATTCTAATATTATAAATGTGAAAAAGGAAACTACTAGAAGTAGTACACCAACTGCACTAGCAGGGCCAAAATATCGATCCGAACGTAATCTGAACAACACAACTGTTAATGTTGTTAAACCAAAATTGTCTGTGGAAAAGAAATTAGCAATTGAAAATTCTCCTAAACTTATACCTAAGGCAAAAGCAAATCCCGCTAAAAAGGATCTAAATAAAAGAGGAAAATAGATTTTTCTAAATTTAAAAAACCATCTTGCTCCTAATGTTTGAGCTGAATCTAAAAGATCTTGATCCAAATTGTTTATTCCATTCAATAGTGCTCTAATAACAAAAGGATATCCAATTAGTCCATGGCTTATTAAAATGAAAATCCATGGATAATTAGCAAAAAAAGAAAACCTATAAAATATTTCTCTAATCCCAATTGATAGAGTAATTGATGAAATAGTTAATGGTAAATATGACAGTATTTCTAATGATATTGTACTTTTTCTTCTTTTCTTAATACCAATTATAATAACTGTAATGATAGCTAATACACCAGCAATTGTTGCTGAGCCAAGAGCAAATAGTATTGTATTGCTTATTGCTCTACCTATTCTAATATGTGCAATTGATTGAAAATCATTATTAAATAGAGTTAGATAATTATTTGAAAATTGATTTGTATTTGGATCTAAAAAGGATGTAATAATAATACTAATCATTGGCGCTAATTCTAAAATTAAACCTAAAAATAATATAAATAATAAAATAATATTACCTGGTTTTTTTAATTTATTTTTGATTAGCAATTTTTCTCTTGGAAAAATTTCAGTTTTACCAACCTTCTCTCTTCTTGATTGAAATCTTATTAAAATTAAATAACCAACGACTACTATTAAAATCAGAATTAATTGTACAAGAGCTAAAGCAGCAGCAATATTTCTTTCGCCAGAAAAATAATCAGAGTAAATTTGAATTTCTGTTGATTTAAAGGAACCAGCACCAATAATATAAACTACACCGTAACTCAAAAAACAAAAAACAAATGTTAAAACTGAAGCAGATAAAATTGGTGGTAGAAAAAGAGGGAGAAAAACACGGAAAAATCTATGAAAACCCTTACTGCCTAAAGTTTTAGCTACATCAATCATATTTTGATCAAAAGTACGATAATAAGCTGAGAAATAATGGATTACTAAAGGGATATTATAGAAAGTGTGAGCTAAAATTAATGATAAAAATTTAGAACCTAAAAATCCCGCCTCTCCAAACAGTGAAACAAATCCCATGCCAACTAAGACAGTTGGCAATACAAATGGCACAGTAAATAATGCCATTAAAATTTTTCTTCCTCGAAATTCAAATCTTCCAAAGATGTAACCAATAGGAATTCCTACAATTAATGTAATTAAAGTGCTTAATAATGCTTGTGAAAAAGTAAATCCAAAAATATAATAATACAAAGTATCTGAAAATATAATCTTTAGAAATTCAAACGAGAATTTTGTGCCATCGTAAAAACTTGAAATTAAAACGGAAATAACAGGAAATAACAAAAATAGAATTATTAAAGCTATAGGAAGAACTGCGCCAAAAATCTTCAAGGATTTAGATACAGTGATATTCTTTGTCATTAACAAACCACAGCTTTATAACCCTATAATATAACCTAGTAATAAATTTTAAACATAGATTCCAAAATAATATTATGGTTGATATTAATAAAAACTATTAAAAGAATTATTGGACTAGAAAAAATGCCTTACATAGAAGTGAATAACATTACAAAGCAATTCGAGGATAGTATTGCAATCAATAACATCAGTTTTACATTAGAAGAGGGAGAATTAGTTACTTTATTAGGTCCGAGTGGGTGTGGAAAAACTACAATCTTAAAATTAATTGCTGGATTATTACAACCTGATTTTGGAAGAATAATTGTTGATGGTGTAGACGTATCAACTATTTCAACAGAAGATCGAAATATTGGTTTTGTTTTTCAATCCTATGCATTATTCCCTCATTTAACTGTAGCAGAAAATATTGCTTTTGGATTAGAGACAAGAAAATGGTCTAAGGAATCTAAAATAGAACGAGTTAAGGAATTATTAAAACTAGTTGATTTACAGGGTTTTGGCAAGAGATATCCAAGGGAATTAAGTGGTGGTGAAAAATCTAGGGTTGCTTTAGCAAGAGCTATTGCACCAAATCCTAATTTACTACTACTTGATGAACCATTATCAGCATTAGATGTTTCATTAAAGGATTCTTTACAAAAAGCCATTCGAGAAATACAACAGAAAATCAAAATTACTACTTTATATGTTACACATGATCAACGTGAAGCAATGGAAGTTTCTGATAAAATAATAGTGTTAAATGAGGGTCAAGTAATAGAAGTTGGTACACCTCAACAATTATATTTAGAACCAAAGAGAAAATTTACCGCTCAATTTCTTGGTATATCAAATATTTTTGTTGGTGATTTTGAATTAAAGGAAAAAAAATCCTACATCAAATTACCTTTTGGTACAATAGAATTGCCTACTCTTAAAACAAAATCTAAACAAAAAAATTTAGTAGCTATTTATCCAGAACAAATTACTTTCTCCACAAGGAGTCTTGGGAATAAAAATGAATTTGAAGGCACTCTTTTTGAAATAAGTTTTGGCGGGGAAATGGTCCAATTCAAAATTAAAATTAATGATTATTTATTGGAAATTCATTCAACAAATAAGGAAGAAGTAAGTAAATTTTCAATAGGTGAAAAATTATTCATTAGTATTCCAGAAATTTCAATTCGGATTTTAGAAGAGGAATAAAAGTAGTACAACTAATATTTAACTACTTTTATATTCTGAATAATTGGAGTGCTTCAAATTCGCTAATACCTTCTACATTTGAGAGTGTTTCTTCAAGTAAATCTTGTAAACCATCTTGTTCATCGAAGTTGATATCTAGAACTAAAGCTTTCAAACCAAAAGCCATTGGTTGTTCACCAGTAGCAGTAATTTTCATATCTTCAGGTAAAGCAAGTTCAATTCTTGTTTTTAGTTCTTGTAGATCTGTCTCTGGATCTTCAGGTAATATTTTATATGTTCCTACGATTCGTGCCATAGTTTTTTTCTCCTTAAATTTTCAATTAATACATCAGATTTCTATCTTTTTGCTGGTTATTGTTTATTATATATTCTTTTTCATTAGTTACTTATTCTTGAGAGGAATAATAGTTAATGAAATATTTTTTCCATCAATTTCCCAATCAGTTGTAATTCCTTCTTTGGTTGTTCCTGTTTTAATAGAGATTGCTAGTGTTTCTGTTTTTATATACTCAAGCCATTCATTTATAGCTTCTTTAGTTTCATTGTCACCCTTGTAAATTATCATGATGTTTTGCGTGTATTCAAGATTAGCTTCTTTTCGCATTGATTGGATTCTACGAATAATATCTCTAACTAATCCTTCTTGAATTAATTTAGGAGTTAATTGAGTATTAATGAAAATCTGCCCTCCATTAAAAGCTGCATCTGAATATCCTTCTTTCCCACTTGAACTTATTTCAACATGTTCATCTAGAATGGTGAAATTTGCACTACCAATTTTTATTTCGAATGATTTTTTATTTTGGATATCATTTACAGCATTTTGTGCTGCTTTGCCACTAAGTTTCTTAATGGCTTCACCAATGTCAGGGGCGTCTTTCTTAAAAGCAGGTCCTAATAATTTGAAAATTGGCTTCAAACTATAATCTACCATCCTTGAAAATTCTGTTTGAAATTTGATATTCTTAACATTAAGTTCTTCTTTAATCTCAGACAAAAAATATTCAGCTTGCTTTTGTTGATCCTCTGAACAAACAATAATTGCTTCCTGTATAGGTATTCTTACCTTGATTTTAGCATCAGTTCGTGCTGCTCTTCCTGCTTTAACTATGGAAATTGATAAATCCATTTTATCTTCCAGATCTTTATTTACAACTGTTTTATCTTTATCTGGAAATATTTCATAATGAACGCTCAATCTTTTTTCCTTTTCTTTTCCTTTATACAATCTTCTAACCAAATTTTGATAAATTTCCTCTGAAACCATAGGAATAAATGGAGCAAGAATTTTTGTAATAGCAACTAAAGTTTCATATAGTGTGTTTAAAGCATGTTTTTTATCTTCTGAAATTTCTGTACTCCAGAATCTTCTTCTTGATCTCCTAACATACCAGTTACTTAAATCTTCAACAATGAAATAATCAATTTCTGAGACAGCTTTATGAGCTTGGAATTTATCTAAATTCTTTCGAACATTAACTATAAGAGTATTTAATTTTGAAATTAACCATTGATCAAGAACAGATCGTTCTTTAATTTTAGAATTGATTGTTAAGGGATTAATATCATCAATGTTTATGTTAGTTATAAAAAATGAATAAACATTCCAGAGCGTGTCAAAAAGTCTCTTACGTGTTTCATCTATAACATCAGCTGAAAATCGAGTTGGATTCCATACAGGGAAGCTGAAAAAATACCATCTCATAGGGTCAGCACCAATTGTATTATAAACTGATGATGGTTGAACAACATTGCCAATATGCTTGCTCATTTTTATTCCTTTTTTATCTAATACATGCCCCATTGTTAGACAATTCAAGTAGGAAGGTTTGTCAAACAAAGCAGTGCTAATTGCAAGAAGTGTGTAAAACCAACCTCTTGTTTGATCAATAGCTTCTGTAATAAAATCAATTGGAAAATGATCATCAAATTGCTTTTTATTTTCAAATGGATAATGCCATTGAGCAAATTGCGAAGCTCCAGATTCATACCAACAATCAATTACAAAAGGTTCGCGAACCATTTCTTTCTTACATTCAGGACAATAAAGAGAAATTTCATCAATCCAAGGTTTATGTAATTCAAAATCTTCAGGCAAATCTTTTTTCATGAATTTCTTGAGCTCTTCAATACTACCAATGCATTCTGTATGACTACAGGAACATATCCAAATAGGCAAGGGTGATCCCCAAAATCTTTCACGACTAAGTGCCCAATCAACTATATTATCTAAGAAATCACCAAATCTTCCATGTTTCAAATGAGAAGGTATCCAATTAATTTGTTCATTTGTTGCAAGAATGTTTTCTCGAAGAGTGCTCATTCTAATTAACCAAGCTTCTCGAGCATAATACATTGTTGGTGTTTTGCAGCGCCAACAAAAACCACTTGTATGTTTTTCTACTTTTTCTGTTACTAAACGATCTTCTTCTTTCAAATATCTAATAATAAATTTATCAGCATCTTTAATGAACATACCTTTCCATGGAGTTATTTCTTCTGTAAAGGTTCCATCACTTTTTACAGGTTGTAAAAATGGCAAACCTTTTTCTTGAGCTAATTCATAATCTTCAGGCCCAAAAGCTGGAGCAGTATGAACAATACCTGTACCATCTTCTGTACTAACAAAATCAGCTGTAAGAACTCTAAATCCTTTTTTCTCTTCTTTTGGTGGTAATTTTGCGAAAGGTATCAATTGTTGATAACGCAATTCCTCCAAATCTTTACCTTTGATTTCTTTAAGAATTTCATAATTGGATTCTGGAAATGTAGCTTTCAATCTATCCTTAGCTAAATAATAGAATTCATTTCCTTGTTTTATTTTAACATATGTTATGTTTTTCCCAACAGCTAGTCCAACATTTGATATTAAAGTCCAAGGAGTAGTAGTCCAAGCTAAGAAATATGTATTTGGTTCATCAATTTTAGCAAATTTAACAGTTATAGATGGATCACTAGTTTCTTTTAATCCTTGTGAGTATTCATGGCTACTTAATGTAACTTCACATCGTGGACAAGATGGAATTACTTTGTATCCTTTTATTAACAATCCTTTTTTCCATAATTCTTTCAAACTCCACCAAACGGATTCAATATAATAATCTTCCATTGTGATGTAAGCGTTATCCATATCTATCCAAAAACCCACTCTTTTACTCATTTCTTCCCATTCGTTAACATATTTCATAACAGATTTTCGACACATATTATTGAAATTTTTAATTCCATAATCAATTACCTCTGATTTAGAATTTAGACCTAATTCTTTTTCTACTTCTATCTCAACAGGTAAACCATGACAATCCCATCCACCAATTAAGGGGGAAACATAATAGCCATTCATGGTTTTATATCTTAAATATAAATCTTTTAAACACCGTGTTAAAACATGGCCTACATGTGGTAATCCATTAGCTGTTGGTGGTCCTTCCAAAAAAATATATTTCTTTTTCTCTTTTCTATCATTTCTAAGTTTTTGAAAAACATCGTTCTTCTCCCAGAATTTGAGAATTTTTTGTTCTAATGTAGGAATTTCAACAAAGGATTTGACTTCTTTGAAAATAGTCATTGGGTATTTACCTCAAATTTAAACAAGAATATTGTTAATTTTCATTACTATTTCTCGGAAATTATAGTTTCTTTAAATGTTTTTTGATTATATGGTTTTCAAAATAAGCAACTTTTTACTTAACTAAATAATAGCTTAGTACTTATAATCGAAAATGTTATCTAATGTTATTGACTATTATATGATTATGTTAGAGGAAACAAAACATTCTGAACAACAGGAAAAAAATGTTGATCAAAACAATAAATTAAATGAATCCGCAGAAATACCAAAAGACAAGAAAGGGTTTTGGCGATTGTTTTTTCGATTTAGTGGTTTTATTTTAGCGTTTGCATTTATTTCAATTTCAGTTATAATCATTGGTTTGATTTTATTTTATAAATCTGGAACTGAAACTGTAGTTACAGCTGGCAAATGGATGACTGTTGCAGGTGTAGTTTTGTTTCTTTTTACAGTAATATTTGGTTTTGAAAGATTTGATAAATAAAAAACTCAATTACTTTTTCTTGTAATCCTTTTCAGACCAAGAGGAAACACGTATATCCTCACTCTTACATTTGGGGCAAACAGTCCTCTGAAAAACCAAGCCATCTTCTTCTATTGTTTTGTATTCAGCTTTATCAAAACGATTATTGCATTTATTGCAAATGTAAACATCAGGTCGCCAAACATCTTGATTTTTATTTTTTTTATTGGTCATCCTTTTTCACCTGCAGATAAAGAGCAATTTTCTCAAGAATAGTTCTTGTTATTTCTGTTAATACATTTTTTGGTTAAAGACATGAAATTCTTTTTATTTTGTCTAGAATTTTCAATATAATTATAGTTTAATTGATAAATTTAATAACTTCATAGAAGTTTGAATAATACTTAAATAAGTAATAACAATTTTAAAGCAAGAAATAATTCAAAAATTAATTAAGAAGAAAAACTTGGAGTTGCTAAGTTAAGATGTCACTTTGGCGCGATAAAATAAACAGAACAATACTCATCTCTTCAATTGCACTTTTATTATTATTAATTGTTATAGTTGTAATCGTAGTTAATCCCGTTGTCAGTCGTGATCCTGAAGTTGATCCAAACGATATACCAGGTTTAAATTGGTTAAGAATTCCATGGGCTTGGGTTTTATTACTTGGATTTTTAATGTGGGGCATATTTTTCAATCTAGTCCTACTTATTGGTAGCATCCGTGAAAAAATGAATGCATTACCTGGATGGACTGAACTAACTATAAGTGCATTATTGACATTACTTCCAGCAATCTTTATTGGTACATTAGCTAATTTTAGCCAAGATCCTGAAGTATATCCATATGTTGAAACACAATTAACATTACTGAAATGGATGGTTTTCATGGTTGCATTGGTCGGTGTAATTCTCATTACTTTATGGATTTTAATGTCGAAAACTCCAAGAGAAGAACAACCAATAAGCACATAGTTTTATTGTTTTCTTCCTTGATTTTTCATATTTCTAACCAAAATATCTACTTTTGTTTTCACTCTTTAAGTAAAACCTATAAATAGATAATATTTCAAATTGATATGTAAGTCAAAAAAAATCCAAAAATCGGTCATCCAATGTAAGAATAGTAATTATTAATTACTATCAATTACTCTTTCGATTCGACCGAGTCCCTTAATCGAATGTTGATGAATTATTCTTTTTTTGATTCATCGCATGAGATGAAAACTTTTCATTAAAAAAAGCTAGGGAATTAAAAAGGGATTTTTTTGTTAAAAAAAATAGAAAGGTGAAGACATTGTCACATGATACCGGTGAAAGACGTCAATATATCGATTTAGAGAAAAAAGCTCTTGTTCGGTACACCTATCGTAATCAAAAGTTTGAAATAATTGTTGATCCAGAAGCAGCATTAAATTATAAGAAAGGCGAAGAAATTCCTCTAAGTGAAATAGTTGAAGGTTTTATAATCTTCCATAATGCAACTAAGGGAGAGAAAGCTTCTGAAATTATTTTAGAACAAACTTTTAAA
This sequence comes from Candidatus Gerdarchaeota archaeon, assembly GCA_016839405.1. The sequence goes on from JAEOUJ010000040.1 coordinate 11,150, forward strand.
AGCACTAATGAAGAAGAAATTGTTGAAATTATTTTACAAAAAGGTGCTTTACAACTAACTCAGGCACAAAGAAAAGTACTTCTTAAAGAGAAAATTGATGAAATTATTAATTTCATTCATATTCATTGTATTAATCCCCAAACAAATAAACCTCATCCACCCTCTAGAATTGAATCTGCCATGGATGAAGCTGGTGTGAATGTTGATTTTATTCTTACAGCAGAAAAGCAAGCAAAGGATATTATCAAACAAATTCAACCTATCATTCCAATTAGATTAGAAACAGTAGTATTAGCAGTAAAAATTACTGCAGAATATACAGGACCAGCTTATGGGATTGTTTCTGGTGCTGGTGAATTACTTGAAGATCAATGGGGTAATGATGGTACTTGGTATGCAAGTGTTGAAATGCCATCAGGAAAACAAGCTGATTTTCTTGATAAGATAAATCAACTTACGAAAGGAAAAGCTGAAGTGAAAATAATAGAAAGAAAAAATGAATAATATTTGGAGAAAAAAAAATGTCTATTTTAATTCAAGACAGATCAATGGTTACACCAGGAGAAGTTATTGCTGAAGGTGATTATACCATTGGAACGAACGTTTATCGTAGTGAAAAGAAGATTATCTCACAAGTAGTAGGTTTAGTAACCATAAAAGATAATCAAATTAGTGTAGTATCTTTAAAGGGAAAATATATACCTAGAGTAGGTGATCTTGTAATTGGTAAAGTAACCGATGTTTCTTTAAGCACATGGGTTGTTGACATTGCAAGTCCTTATCCTGGTATTTTAAGGCCTGCATCTTCGTTAAACAAACGTTTTGATCCTGTGAAAGATCGAACTGATAAGTATTTTAATGAAGGTGATGTTGTTGTGGCAAAAGTTTTTTCATTTGATCGAACTAGAGATCCACAACTAACATTAAGAAATGATAGTCGACAAGGTCCTGGTCCATATCTAGGAAAACTAATTGGTGGAAGGGTAATAGAAGTAAGTCCTTCGAAAATTCCCCGCTTAATTGGCCGTCGTGGAAGTATGATTTCTACTATTAAGCAATATACGAATTGCAGAATGATAGTTGGTCAAAATGGACGAGTATGGTTCAAAGGAAATAATTTTGATGAAGAGTATTTAGTTCTTCAAGCCATACAAAAAATTGATCGTGAAGCACATACTACTGGTTTGACTGATCGAATTAAGGAATTCTTAGAAGAAGCTATAAAAGAGCAATCTAAGAATAAACCAAAAGCTTCTCCTAAAGAAAATACGGAGACTAAATAATATATTAAAAAAGTAAATGTTATCTGGTGAAAAAAATGGCAAAAAATGAAGAAGTCGTTTTAATAACTAAAAATGGTGTCCGACATGATGGTCGGAAAAAAGAAGATTTAAGAGATATTAAATTTGATATTGGAGTTTTGGATCGTGCAGATGGTTCTGCAGTAATTTATTGGGGTAGAAATAAAATTCTTGCTGCAGTTTATGGTCCAAGAGAATTACATCCAAAACATATGGCCTTGTCAGATAGGGCATTAATTAGATGTGAATATCGAATGGCAACTTTTTCTGTACCTGAGCGAAAAAGTCCTGCACCAAAACGAAGAGAAAAAGAAATATCAAAAATACTTGGTGAAGCACTTGAACCAGCAATATTCGATTATCTATATCCTAGATCTGTTATTGATGTTTTTATTGAAGTTTTACAAGCAGATGGAGGAACTAGATGTGCAGCAATAACAGCAGCCTCATTAGCTTTAGCAGATGCAGGAGTACCAATGCGTGATCTTGTTGTAGGTTGTGCTGCAGGGAATTTGGAGGATCAAGTTGTTCTAGATTTAGATGATGTAGAGGATAAGGATGGTCATGGAGACTTACCACTAGCTTATTTACCACAAATGGATAAAATTGTTCTTTTACAATCAGATGGAAAATTTACTGTAAAACAGTATAAAGAAGCTTTAGACATGCTTATTCCAGCTTGCAAAAAAATCTACAAATTACAAAGAGATGCATTAACCACAAAATATGCAAAAATTACTGAAGAAATCATTGAAATAGAAAAAGATGAAGAAGAAATAGAACAAAAACTAAAAACAGACGATAAAAAAGAAGAACCAAAGAAAGATGCTCCAAAGAAAACAGAAAAAACATCAACAAAACCAATTCCAAAAGAAACGAAGAAAACGGATGCAACAAAAGATAAAGTAGAAACAGAAGAAAAAGACAACAAAAAAGAGAAAAAATCTCCTAAGAAAAGAGATGTAAAGAAAAAAGAAACAAAAAAATCCTCACCTGAGAAAAAAGAGGAGGATAAGAAATAATTTAGGAGGAAAAAAAAATGGGTAATACAGGATTAATAAGCGTCGTTGAAAGAGAACACATATTATCTTTATTAGATCATGGAAAAAGAAATGACGGAAGAAAATTTGATGAATATAGGAAAATAACAATAATACCTGATTTCATTCCAAAAGCAGAAGGTTCTTCAATTGTGAAAATCGGTCGTACAAAAGTTATTGCAGGCATAAAAATTCAATTAGGTGAACCATTTCCAGATACACCAGAAGAAGGAGTAGTAACTGCTACAGTTGAAATGATACCAATAGCTTCTCCTGAGTTTGAATCTGGTCCTCCAAGAGAAGATGCTATTGAATTGGCTCGTGTAACAGATAGAGCAATCCGTGAAGCACAAGCTGTTAATCAAGAAAGTTTAACTGTTGTGCCAGGAAAGAAAGTTTGGATAGTATTCATAGACATTTATGTATTGGATTATGATGGTAATTTATTTGATGCCTGTATCTTAGCAGCAGTATCAGCTTTAATGAATACAAAACTACCTGAAACAAAAATAATCACAAATGATCAAGGCGAAGAGGATGTTGAAATTTTAGAAACTACAAGACCTCTCAAATTAGATTTTATTCCACTAAGCTGCACCTTCGCTAAAATAGGTAACAATCTTATCGTAGATCCAGTTCTAAAAGAAGAAGGTATCCA
>JAEOUJ010000324.1 GCA_016839405.1 Candidatus Gerdarchaeota archaeon
ATGGATAACCAATACCTTACAAATTCAACTGAAGGTGGAACAGGTTATTTACGGCTAATAATTCCCCCTGCTAATGATTCGGATTATAATGGACCTCTTTGTTTGAAATGGGTTGCAAAAATAATTATTTCCTAAATTATTTTTGTCTAAGTTTTACAAATCGCTCAAATTCTTCTACTCCTGCTCTCTTTAAATGCTGTCGAATTTTATCTCTCAAAAAATTTAGATTAGTTCCTTTATTGGCGCTAACAGCAAAAATTGCTTCCTTTTGTTCTTCTAATAATGAGTCATAATCTATAAGTTGTTTGAAATAATCAATTATTTCTTCTAATTCTGAAGTAGAAATTTTATCTATTTTATTTAAAGCAACTATCGGTGTTAGCTTTAGATTTACCAAGAAAAAGTAAAGTTCCTTATCAATAGGAATAATACCTTTCTTTGACAATCGTTCAGAAACGTCAATGAGACTTTTAACATCAATAACTTGTACACAAGCAGGTATTCGGTATTGATTTGCTTCTAAAAAATTAATAATTTCGCCTTTTATTCGATCCTCATACTCCTTAGTTCGACTATGGATTTTACCCCAACCAGGAACATCAACAACCGTGAATTTTTTTGTTAATTGATATGGGATTATTTTTCGTGTAGAACCGGGTTTTTTTCCAATAGTAGGAGTAGCAGCTGTTAATCGACTAATAAGTGAGCTTTTGCCAGCATTAGGTCTACCTATAAAAGTTAGATACCAGGAGAATTCTTCCATGGAATTACTTCAAGTTTATTAACTATTATAGTTTTTTTACTCAATCGCCCCAGAATGGTCGTGTTCTTGAGTATTCTTTTTCTGCTTCTATTATTTGAGCATAAAATTCGTAATCATCTTTGGAATAACTTTTCTCAAGAACTTTACTAGCACTTCTTGGGCCAATACCTCGAGCAGCTAAAGCAATTATTGCTTTCCTACCAGAAGCTATTACTAAATCAGCACTTTTGTATCCTCTTTTAAGTATCTTGTCTTGTTCAGGATCGAGTTTCTCTTTTCTTAAATGCTTCTTCAGAATCTTATGTAACTCTTCATTTAGGGGTGAAACAGCAGCAATATAACGTGCACCACATTTTGGACACTCGGGATGTTCATCAATATTACCAACCTTACTAATAACGTTATAATTTCCACACCACATACAAATTAATCGTATCTCTTTCTTAGCAAGGCGTTCCTGAACTTTTTCTGCAAGCTGTCTATCAGGTTTCTTAGGTATAATAAAACCAGTATAACGTAATTGATTAACTGCTGATTCTGCTAAAGGAGATATATCCTCAACTTTTTGCTTCGCGATAGTTTCAATTTCAATTTCTTGATTGTTAATTCGACTAATTACCTCAATTGTTTGTTTTATGTTCATTTTATCGTGTATTAACTCCTTCAAAGTAGCATCAGCAACAAGTGTTCCATCGTAGGCTCGAGCAATTCTTCTAGGGTGAACGTTACCTTGTTCCCAAGGACCTTTAATAACACCAAATCTTTTTGCAATATGAACAAAACGCCATTCATACATTGTTGTTTGAGGTAAAGTTCTTTTCAATAATTCTTCTACAAATTCACCTTTTAATTCTCGAAATGCACTTTCAATATGCTCAGGACGTAAGAAGTATGGATAGGTTAAGATTATACGATATGCATCTGTTCGCAAACCAATTGAGCAAGCAAACTTAGCCATTAATAGAGAACTTAATAACTGCCCTAATGTTTGATTGACTTTATTACCAAAATCACAATGAATAATAGCCATGTTAGTTCCGAGAGTTTCTATAATAATTCGTTTATCTCCTGGCATAGGATTATCTTCGGAGAAGTGTTTGTAAAGATAATCAATAACTGCATTTTTGGCATTATTATCAATAGGATATTTGCGAAGAACAGATTTTGCTTTGGAAATATCATCTTCTTCTATAAATTTCTCCCAAATAGCATTTCTAACTTGCCCTACTTCTTGAGCAACGGAGAAAGGAACGGGAATCATTTCACCATCCCAAACAGGTAATGCACCAATTGGATTGTGAACAGGAGCAACTTCCACTTTATCTTCATGAATAGCTAAAATTTTCCAAGGAACTCCTTTTACAATAAAAACCGTTCCAACTTCAGCTGATATTTCCACAAATTCATCATCTAATGTTCCTACATTTCTATTAGTTGCTACATCATAAATACGATACTTTTTAACATCCCTTATTGGGCTAAGGTTATTAAAATAATAATGAAGAGTGTTTTTTCTTCTGGTAATTTTATCTTCTTCTATCCAAATAGTTCCAAGCTCTTTCATTAAAGTTAATAATTCTATCAAATCATTCCTAGTCAATTCTTTGAAAGGATAAGATTTACGAAGAAGCTCCTGCAAATCATCGACCATAATAGGACTATCTTCCATTAGAATACCAGCAATTTGATGAGATAAAACTTCCCAAGAGAGCATGTGAGGTTCAGGTGGTACTAATTCTTTCTTTAAAGCTTTACGAGCTATGATAGCTGATTCCAAAATATCTTCAGCATCATTTGTTACTAAAATACCATTACTTGTTCGACCTATGCTATGACCACTTCTACCAACTCTCTGCAGTAAAGGAGCAATATCCCTACTTGACATCATTTGAACAACGGTGTCAACAGAACCAATATCAATTCCTAACTCTAGGCTTGAGGTGCAGATGATTGCTTTTAATTGTCCGCTCTTGAAACGTTCCTCAGCTTCCATTCTTACCTCTTTAGATAAAGAACCATGATGAACACCATAAGGAAAGTCAGTTCCTATTAACCGCATTCTATTACCTAAAATTTCAGTAAATTGACGAGTATTCGTAAAAATAAGAGTGTGATTATTATTATTAATAATATCAATGACTTTTCGTGCTCGAGCAGTTGCTTCTGGACTAGAATAAATTTTTTCAGAAAGCTCATCATCTTCAGCAGATGGTTGAGGATAAACGATTTGTAAAGTGATTGGTTTAAGAGTGGGTTCTTCAAGGATTTCACAATTTCTACCCACACCAGATAAGATATTTGCTACTAAATCAGGATTACCAATTGTTGCAGATAGACCAATCCTCTGGAAACTATCATCACAAAAACGTTCTAAACGCTCAAGAGAGATAAAAAGTTGTGTACCTCTTTTAGAGTCAATAAGTTCATGGATTTCATCAACAATAACCCAAGAAACATTACGTAAACTTTGCCCTAAACGTTTAGCAGTTAATATAATTCCTAAAGTTTCAGGAGTTGTAATTAGCATGTTAGGAGGATTTAGTGTTTGTTTTCGTCTCTCATGCTGAGAAGTATCAGAATGACGAATACCAGTGGTAATGCCTAATTGTTCACCAATATCGATAACTCGCTTAAAGATATCTCTATTAAGGGCACGTAGAGGAGTAATGTAAAGGATATTAATACCGGGTTTCTTATCACCTTGCTCCCACTGCCTAATCATTTGGTCAAAAACAGGTAATACTGCTGCTTCAGTCTTACCAGAACCAGTAGCGCTGATTATCAAAGCATTTTTACCTTTTTGAACAATTGGAAAAGCTAATTCCTGAATAGGAGTAAAAGATTCAAATCCTAACTCAGCAATAACTTCGCGTAAAGCGCTACTAAAACTGCCATCATTAAGCATGCAGAAAACTCCGTAAAGTAGCATTCGAAAGATATCTCTTTTAAATTACAAGATAACTTCGAAAAATTGTTTAAGAGAATATAGAGATAAAATAGATTAACTTATTCTTCTTCTTCTCCAGCGAGTAGATGGTATCCTAAAGCTAAAAATCCACCAAGGATTAGAACAACATAGATAATATAGAGGATGGTATTTGGTTCTATCATCTTTATCAATCTCTTTTTTTAGCGATTTGTTTTTTATTTTTTCACTTAAAAACTCTTTGTCATTTCCTTATTTCATTATTTGTAAGAGACAAAATTTGAAAATTTTTTTATACCTAATAAAGGATATTTAATTTGTGGATTATATGGGGAAGGATTTTATTCACAGTAAGCTTTTCAAATCAGTAATTATTGTAGCTGTTTCTAGTATTTTGATAATTGGAATAATTGTTCCATTTTTAACAGCTAATTTCTCAAGTGAACTTTATCTACGAATTGATGGTAAAGGTATGAATCGTGGTGATGAGAAACTCATTCTTTTTGTTGATGTTCCTGATTCTGGTGGCAAAGCTCTTGCGCATGCTGCTTTTGAAGTTACTAGTAGGGGTTTAAGAGATAACTGGGATTTTTTTGATTCTTCTATCATAAAAGATCATGAATTTGAAGTTGATTTGTTTGCTATGGATTTTGTTTTCATCATTGCTTCTGATTCAAATGGTAATGGTTATTGGGATAATTTTTACTTAAAGCTCACTGTACCAAACAGCCCCCTTTATGAAAATTATTTAGGTTATAATTTTGGCAACAAATATGGCAATAACCTAAATGCCGGTATCTGGTTATTAGACCATTCTGAAGGTATCTTGTCAATATTTAATTCTGGATGGACTGTTTACGATATACATGCTGATGGTCTTTCAACTACAGCATTCTATAGTCTTTTTGATTGGTCAGGTCTTTACTCTTATCTTGAAGATTATTTTAATATGGGAGATGAAACAATAGTAACAAATCTGATTAGTAATTTTGATTTTCCCATACCTGCAACAATCTTATATAATTAGTAGATTTTTATCTTTTAAGAAGAGAAATTTAAACATAATGTAAATAATGGTTGATTTTGTAATGAATGGAGACCCCACTAAACGTTTTTCCAATAGAGTTGAAAATTATGTTAAATATAGGCCATCTTATCCAAAGGATATTATTGCAAAATTGCAAATCGAAGGGATATTAACTAAAAATTCTATAATTGCAGATATTGGTTCTGGGACAGGTATTTTTTCCAGGATATTACTAGATGCTAATTATCAAGTCATTGCTATTGAACCTAATAAAGAAATGCGAGAGTTTGCTGAAAATTATTTGTCAAATCATTCAAAATACCAAAGTGTAGTAGGTCAAGCAGAAAACACAAATCTAGAAGATAATTCTGTTGATGTCATAACAGTTGCCCAGGCTTTTCATTGGTTTGAACGAGAAAAAACTAGAA
>JAEOUJ010000325.1 GCA_016839405.1 Candidatus Gerdarchaeota archaeon
GAATCAGATTGGGATAAATCACAACCTGCAGCTAAAGCAGAAATTAAACCATTGAAACAAGAGTTTGCTACAACACAAACTATACCTGAAATTATTATTGATAAAAAAGAACCAATTAAACCACCACCAAAAACTACCATTTGGGTTAATTGGAAAAATATCACAATTGGAAAATTAATAGGTGAAGTCAATCTTGTAGGTGGAAATTACGCTATTATTGCTACAGACAGACCTTCGCTTTCAATAATTCGAGATATTGCTGCAACTGGTCCATCCAAATTACGTTCTTCAACTAATCCAAAAGTAATCGAAGATAGATTGAAGAAATTAATTAAAGAAGCTTATAATATTGCAGAAGACAGAGCTTTGTTGCCAGAATATTTGGTCAAATACTCAATTGAAAATAAGATTGGTGTTGATTTATTCCGTTTAATTAACTCCTATTATGCTTCAGTAGGTAGAGGAGCGATAAATTTCCAAGGAAATGAAGCAATAGTAAATGAGAGTGCACAGATATTAACTTTAGCTGAAAATGTTAATTTATTAGGCAGAAGAGTCCTTGCCCCTGATAGATCTTTAATTGGGGTAATTCATGAACTATATTATCATCCAACAACTTCAGAATTATATACCTTGGCATTTAAAGGCGTTCCACCTCAAATTATAAGAAGAATTTATAGTCAAACCCATAATCGGATAATGGCTGATGGAACTTTTACTGAATTTAGAAATGAAATTGCTAAAATATTAAATATTCCTATTTACGAAGCTCTAACTCCTTCTAGTATTATTCGTTATTCACTCATCAGTGGCAATATTGGAAATTTGAATCAATTAATAACACTTGTAGAAAGTATGAATCCAAGAATCTCAAAGATTGTTGATATTTCAACAATATCTAATCAAGGAGTTATTTTAACACGTTTTCCACAAAATACTTTACCTAAAATCGAGCTTTTGGAATATTAGTTTTTGATTAAACAAGAAAAGTTTTTAGGGGGAGGGAGGCCCCATAACCATATGAGAAAAAAAGAGTATTTCTTTTTTGGTTATGAGGCGAGCAATTATATTTATAATCTCTAATTTAAAGTTTGCGACCATTGCAAAATAGATTTTTTTCTCTTAAAACTCTCTTATAATTTATAAATGAACAGTTCTTTATATAGATTAATTTATATCGGAAAAATTTCATTCACTAAAAATCGTTTTAATTTTTCTAAATGATGACTTTTTTTTACAAATTGGACATCCTATCTTCTTTAATTCTTCAATTGTTTTAATTTCTTCTGAAACCCCAATTTTTATTTCGTGCCCTTCTTCACATTGGTAAATTCTAATTGTTGGGTTCAATTCACCTGTATATATCTCTTGTTTAAATTCCTCTGTTACTAGAACATTGATTTTATTTGTTGTTTCTAAAATCATTAGCATAGTTGTATTTCCAAACATCTCTGCTCCTTCATATAAATTAAAACCAGGATAAATATTTTGAATACTCAAACCATGGTCTAGTATTATTTGTTGAATTTCATTTGTAATATTTGGTTCACGATGAGCAAAAGCTAAATAGATTTTCTTACTTTTCTCTTTCTTAATTGCTTTAGTGGCTCTTGAAAGAAACAAAATCAATCCAAATTTTGTATATGGTGGATCTGTTAAAATTGTATCAAATTTATCAATTAATTCGCTTGGAATTGGTTTTCGTAAATCAGCTTTAATGCACTTTATGTTATACTTTTCCTTTTCTGATATTTTACTAATTATTTTCAATAATCGTTCATCGATATCTAAAACAGTTATAGATGTTTTAGTATTAAGCGTAGCAATTGCTAATGAAGTAAAATCATCATCTCCAAGTAATAGCACTTCTCGATTCTCAATATCACCATTTTGCAGCATTAACAATGCTCTACGTAGTGCAGTTATTGGCTTGCCAAATGCTTGATCTATTTCAGTTAGAGGTTGAGGGCGTAAATTCATGAAATTTTTAATTTTATTGAGATGTTCATCATATTCTTTTGATAAATCCATACTTGTACCATTGCATTTTTTACATAGAAAATCTTCATGAAAACTAATTCCCAAATCCTTTGTAACAAATTTCAATCCCTTTTCAGTTAGTATTGCTCCTTGTTTAACTCGAGAAATCAATTCTTCTTTTTCTAACTCATGACGTAGAGCTGCTACAGTTGGAATTGGTAAATACAATTTTCGAGCTAATGTTTTTGTACCTATAGTTCCATTTTTGTAAATTTCTCTTAGAGTAGCTCTAACACATTCTTTGCCTTCTAAAACTTGAGCTTTTTCAGCTATTTGTTCTAATAAGTTCTCAATTTTTTTATTTTTAGAAGACATTTTTTTCCCTTCAGTTATTTAATTACTCTAGGAAGTTCTTTTATTGTAAAATCCTTTGGCTTTAATATTTCTTTTATAAAATTCCATGCCTTATATGGATCTAAAGATTCACCACAGAGAAAAATATCTAATGCTGCAAAACCAAATTCAGGCCATGTATGAATAGATATATGTGTTTCTTTTAATATTACAACAACACTACAACCCATGGGAGAAAATCGATGTACTGAAGCTTGCAGAACATGAGCACCTGCTTCTTTGGCAGCATCAGTTACAACTGTTAATAATCTGGTTTCATCATTAAGATCTGCTTTACAATTATATAAATCAATTAACAATTCCATAACTTGTAATGGTTTATTCAAAGGGTATTTCTTTACTTCATTTTTAGGCATTGAATTTTTAACTCCTAAGTGATAACTAATTTATCTTTTAGCAATAAATAGGTAATAATTTAATTTCATTTGACGCATCAAAATATCAATAATAAATTTATTGACTTTTTCCTTTTAGTCTTTGTTATTTATAGTGCGAAAATATAAAGAAATAAACAGAATAATATTATTTGTTGGAGTTTATAGAGAAATGAAGACTATCCATCAAATGAACGTTATTGATTTCAAAAGCTTAGAATCAACTCAAAAAACAGCAAGGGAATTTATTAAAACGAAAAGACCTTGTCATCGATTAGTTATTATTGCTGAAGAACAAATTCATGGAATAGGTAGATTGAATCGAAAATGGATTTCACCAAAAGGTGGAATATGGATGTCATCTATTTTCCAACAAGAAATACCCTTGGAAATAGTAAGAGGATTTTCAATAAGAATTGGACTTTTATTAGCAATGACACTTACAAAAAAATTGGATTTATCTTTTAAAGTTAAATGGCCAAATGATTTAATTTTAGCAGATAAAAAAATTGGTGGAATACTAACAGAAATAAATTCTATTTCAAACATGCTTAATTATCTTATAGTTGGTATAGGGATTAATGTTAATATACCAATGACGAATTTCCCTATTCATTTAGCAAATACTGCAACATCAATTTCAAATGAAATTGGACATGATTTCTCATTAGAAAAAATTAAAGATATTATAATCAAAACAAATCATGATATTTTTTCTGAACTTGAATCTAGAAAATTAACTGATTTATCGTCTATTTGGAAAGACTGGTCTATTACATATGAAAAAGAAATTCAAATTAAATCAGATGATGAAGAAATTTTAGGGGTAGAAAAAGGCATAACAAAATTTGGCGATCTAATTGTAAATCTGAAAGATGGTACTAGGAAAAATATTTCAATTGGTGAAATTACCCTATTAAGGAAATCAAGTTGAATTCTTTGAATTAAAGTGGTTTAATTTTAATCATAAGTTGTCTAGTGGAAACTTGATCACCTACAGTTATGGCAATTTTTTCTATAATACCATTAATTGGAGACAAAATCTCATTTCTCATTTTCATTGATTCTAATATCAATAAGCATTGTTGATCTTTTACTTCGTCTCCTAAAGATACTTTAATAGCAACAATTTTCCCGGGTATTGCAGCTTTAATACTTACAGCTTTTTTACTACCAATATTTTTCTGAGAAAGCAATTGAGGATTAGAACGGAAATTAAAATCGACTTCTTTACCATCTAGAAATAATAAATCATTATTAAAATCAACACGATATTCTTTACCATTTAATAATACACGATAAAATTTCCCATTAAAGAGTACTTCAGGTTTGAAAGAAAAATTATTAATTTTAATTGTCTTTTTATGATGTTCTAACTCATATTCCCCACCATTAAAATTTATTTTATATATCTTTTTCATTATCAATCACTCCCAATAGCATCAATTTTACTTTTTATTTGCCATTGTTTTGATGGTGGCGGTAATTGTATCTCACTTTTCTTCAAGCCTACTGAGAAAAGTGCTGCGATTATTTCACAAGTTTTCGCTTCTAAATTTTCAAGTATTTTCTGTTCTTTAACAAAATGGATATTTATTTCTCCTTTCTGGAAGAATTCATTACTCAATAATTCCTCAAAAAATGGTATATTAGTTGTAAATCCTAAAATTACTAATTCTTTTAAAGCATTGATAGCTCGACTAATTGCTTCATTTCTGTCTCCCGCTGCAACAATTAATTTTCCAATTAATGAATCGTAACAATCAGGTATTTTATAACCCTCATAAATTGCAGTATCAAATCTAACTTGAGGTCCTCCTGGAGTAGAAAATCTTTTCACTAGACCGGGTGTTGGATAAAAATCCCTTAATGGATCTTCAGCATTAATTCGTAATTCAATTGCATGTCCACGGAATTTTACATCAGATTGATTAAATGATAATTTCTTACCTTGTGTAATTCTTATTTGTTCTTTGACAATATCTTTACCTGTAAGCATTTCTGTTACTGGATGTTCAACTTGTATTCTAGGGTTAATTTCATTAAATAAAAATTCACCATTTTTGTAAAGTAATTCAACAGTACCAGCATTTGTATAACCAACAGATTTTGCAAATTGGCACACTAATTCACCAATACTATTACGATCCTTTCTTGTGATAACAGTTGATGGTGCTTCTTCTAATAATTTCTGATTTCGACGCTGTATAGAACACTCTCTTTCACCTAGATGAGCAACATTCCCATAATTATCTGCAATAATCTGAAATTCTATATGCCGTGGTTGATGAATGAATTTTTCAATAAAAACCTCATCTCTGCCAAAAGCTGAAGCTGCTTGGGCTTTTGCATTTATAAAAGCTGATTCCATTTCTTTGGGATTATTCGCATAGCGAATGCCCATTCCACCCCCTCCAAAAACAGCTTTTACAATTACAGGATAACCTATAAGTTGAGCTGCATCTAAAGCTTCTTCGATATTTGTTAATATTTTTGATCCATTAGGGACATTCAAACCTGCTTCTTTAGCTTTTTCCCTTGATTTTACTTTATTACCTAATAATTCAATTACTTTAGGTGAGGGACCAATAAAATGAATATTATTCGACACTAGTTTTTCTGCAAAATTCTCACTTTCAGCTAAAAAACCATATCCAGGATGAACACTTTCAATTCCTTCTCGTAAACAAATAGAAAGAATTTGATCCATATCAAGATAACCTGAAATATTATCCTCAACTAATAATTCAAACGCTTCATCAGCTAGTTTAACATGTAAAGCTTTCTTGTCAATTGGAGTATAAATAGCATATGTGGTGATATCAAGTTCTCGAGCAGCTCGAATAATACGAACAGCAATTTCACCACGGTTTGCGACAAGTAATGAGCTAAACATGCTGTTGTTCTTTTGGTATAATTTATTTATTCATAACGATTTTTTACGGTAAAATTAAGCGCCTATTAAATGCAATTGAATTATTGTTTTACGGTAAAAAAAAGATACCTTTTCTTAACATTGCATTCCTTTTCAAACAGAGATTTCATTATAATTAGAAACAGGAGAAATGGCAAATGAATATGAAATCTGAGCTAAATGATACTAAATTATACACTAAAAAGAATTCATCAAAAAAGAAAATAGATGATTTAATTGAAAAAAGGGAAGAAGCACAAATAGGTGGCGGAGAAGAAGCAATTAATAAACAATTATCAAAAGGAAAATTAACTGCAAGACAAAGAATTGAGCTATTATTGGATCCAGGAACTTTTACTGAAACAAATACTTTTGTTCGGCATAATTGTCAAAATTTTGGAATGGATAAGAAGAAGTATTATACTGATGGAGTCGTCACAGGATTTGGGCAAGTAAATAGTAGATTAGTATATGTGTATAGTCAAGATTTTACAATATTAGGGGGAAGTCTAGGAGAAGCACACGCTAGAAAAATAACCCAATTAATGGATCAAGCAATTCAAAATGGCTCTCCAATTATAGGATTCAATGATTCAGGAGGAGCAAGAATCCAAGAGGGAGCTAATTCTTTAGCTGGTTATGGTGATATTTTTCTCAGAAATGTTCAAGCTTCTGGTATTATACCACAAATATCATGTATTGTTGGACCATCAGCGGGTGGAGCGGTCTATTCTCCTGCTCTAACAGATTTTGTTGTCATGACCGAAGACACCTCATACATGTTTGTTACCGGTCCAACTGTAGTGAAGGCAGTAACGGGGGAAGAAACTACTTTTGAAGAATTGGGTGGTGCATCCACTCATAGCAATAGTTCAGGAATTGCTCATCTCGTGGGCGAGGATGAGATTGAATCTATTGAACTTCTGAAAAATCTTCTCTCTTACCTTCCTTCCAATAATCTTGAAGATCCACCCTTAAAAGAAATAACAACATTAAATGGATCCGAATGTAGTGAACTAGATTACATTATACCAGATGATCCCCAAGAACCTTATGATATGCGAGAAATTATCATTCATGTTGTTGATAAAGGTAACTTCCTTGAATTGCAAAAGAAATGGGCTCAAAATATTATCATTGGTTTTGGCAGATTAAATGGTTATCCAATTGGTATAATAGCCAATCAACCTTCAATTTTAGCAGGTGCTTTAGATATACAAGCGTCTGTAAAAGCAGCGCGATTTATTCGTTTCTGTGATTCATTTAATATTCCAATTATTACTTTTGTTGATGTTCCAGGTTTTCTACCAGGTTTGGATCAAGAACATAATGGAATAATAAAACATGGTGCAAAACTTATTTTTGCTTATGCAGAAGCAACCGTTCCAAAATTAACTGTAATAACAAGGAAAGCATATGGGGGGGCATATATTGTTATGGGTTCTAAGCATTTAGATAATGATATTAATTTAGCTTGGCCTACAGCTGAAATTGCTGTAATGGGAGCTGAAGGTGCTGTTCAGATTCTCTATCGCAGAGAATTAGCAAAAGCTGAATCAAAAGAAGAAATGCTTTTGGAATTAAAAGAAGAATTCATTGAGGAATTTAACAATCCATATTTAGCTGCAGAGAAAGGATATATTGATGATGTTATTGTACCAAGTGAGACTCGTAAGAAGCTAATAGCATCATTATGGCCATTGCTTCGGAAAAGGAAACGACGTTTGAATAAAAAACATGGGAATATTCCTCTTTAAACCATTTTTATAATTTATTGGAGATAGACAAAATGGCAATAGAAAAAATATTAGCAAATAAAAAACCTATATTTGCATATAATCCACCAGGTATTAGTGAAATTTCATTAATAAAAGCTGTTTCAAGTAATAATGGTATAGGATTAATTGATTTTGATAGATTAGAACGAAAAACTTGTGAAATTCTTTTAAATGAGTGTCAATCGGAATTAGATGATTTTTGGGGCATAAGAATTACCCATCCTGAACAAATTGAAATTATTCAGAATCAAATAAAAACACCTAATAGAGTAATTCTTATCCTAAGTGATTTTCCAATTGAAGAATCCAAAATTACTGATTTAAAGAAAAAAGGCTATACAATCTTAGCAGAGGTTATCTCTCTAAAAGAAGCTAAATTGAAAACTTGGGCCGATTCATTTCTAGTAAAAGGTAACGAAGCTGCAGGTCGAATAGGAGATGAAACTTCATTTATTTTAACGCAACAATTCGCAAAAGAACAATTATCATT
Organism: Candidatus Gerdarchaeota archaeon; assembly: GCA_016839405.1. The sequence continues at coordinate 7,951 of JAEOUJ010000325.1, forward strand.
TTTAATTCAAGGTGGCATGGGATTATATACTTCAGCATCTGTTCTTGCTATAGGTGCTAAAGGAATTGTTCTTGACACACAATTGTACTTAACAAGTGATTGCCCTCTAGA
>JAEOUJ010000326.1 GCA_016839405.1 Candidatus Gerdarchaeota archaeon
ATTAAATCCTTGCTCCTTTCATTGAAGTATTTTCGATCCTCTTCAGTTGTTGGAACAACAGCTAAAGTACATTTATCATCTCCACAAGCCTCACTTGTTTTGTGAATTAATTTCTCTGATATATCTGCAGCCATGCTTTTTGAAGGATCCACATAACAATAAAGAGATCCTAATTCCAACTCATCATATTGTTTGAATATCTTTGCTAAAATGCATCCAGAAACAATGAATTCACCCTCTTCATTTTGATAAAATCTACCTGAATGAACACCGAATTTTGGTAAATCCCTACCACCAGCTTTGATTATATTACCGATTTTAGAACCATATTCAGTTATAGCTTTCAGGATTAGCTCTTTACCTTTTTCTTTTCCAAATTCATTAACAAGAATTTTTGAAAAGGATAGGTGCATCAAAGCAAGTCTAGTCATAGCAACCTCAACCTCTTCTTTTGCATCTTTTAGTGAAATTAATTCTTCATTTTGATTCATCTAAAAACCTCAATTACAGTAAATAAAATGAAAATAAAAAGATTGTAGATCTAAAAATAATTGGCAATAGAATTATTAGAAGTGATTTCAGTATTTATTTTGAGGGTTTTATTGCTTGAAATTAATAGTAGATAATTCTCTATGCAATAACTGCCTTTATTGCAAAACTGCTATTCAATGTACTAATGAAGAATATTGTTTGGGTTGTGGAGCATGTATTGATGCTTGTCCTAAACAAGCAAGATCATTGGTAAAAGATGGTGATAAAACTAAGATTTCTTGCATAGTTAATAGTGAAAAAATCGAAGTAAAAAAACAACAAACTGTTTTACAGATGTTACAATCTTTAGGGTATGAAGTAATAAAATATCCTTTAAATAAAGAAAAGGAAATTTTTGCTCCATGTGGAACAGGAGGTTGCTATTCATGTGCTGTAAATATTAATGGTGAATTAAAACCATCTTGTATCACACCAGTTTCTGAAGGAATGGAAATAATTACCAATACAGAAAAAATGACTCCCAAACGTCTAATAACTGGTTTTCAAGGACATAATGTAGGCGGAGTAGGAACACCAAAAGACCTTCTATCAAAAGGCAATGGAGGTTATATTGAAGTTGCTTGTTTTGCATCTGGTTGTTTGTATCGATGCCCGACATGTCAAAACTGGCGTGTAACATACCTATCAAATTCCATTCCAAAAGATCCTATAGAAACTGCTGAAAGGTTGACAATCTTAAGGAAAATGTATCACGTTGATCGAATAGCTATAAGTGGTGGAGAATCAACGTTGAATCATAAATGGTTAATCCAATATGTTGACCATCTAAAGAAAATAAATAGTGATTCAAATGCACGAATTCATATCGATACAAATGCTGCTATATTAACTAAAGAGTATATAGATAAGCTAATTGAATCTGGAGTAACAGATATTGGACCTGATCTGAAGGGAATAGAATTAGAAACTTTTGTGAAAATTACTAATGTAAAAGACAAAAAATTGGCTAAATTATATTTGGAAACAAGTTGGGATGCTGTAAAATATGTTATAGATAATTATTTGGAAAATGTCTTCATAGGAGTTGGAATCCCATACAATAAAGCTTTCATGAGTTTTGAGGAATTAGAGAAAATAGGTTCGAAATTAGTAAGCTGGTATCCTGAAATACAAATAACTGTATTGGATTACAGGCCAGAGTTTAGAGCAAGAAATATCAAGAGGCCTGAACTCAAAGAAATGTTAGATGTAAAAGATGTCCTAACTGGTTTAGGATTAAAAAAAGTAATTTGTCAAACACAAATAGGACACATAAAATGAGTGAATGTGAATGGATGAATTTAAAGAACTAAAGAAATGCAAACTCTGTGCATGGGAATGCGGAGTAAATCGTTTATCAGGTGAACTGGGTGTTTGTATGATTGGTTTACCAGAAGTAGCTAGTTGTCAGCTTCATCCCGCACCACCACAATCATATACAATTTTCACAGCTGGATGTAATTATCGGTGTTTAAATTGTCAAAACTGGCATATAGCACACTATCCAGTAACAAAAGAAAGAATTAGAGGCAGTATGGATCCTGATATAGTAGCTATTGAGGGAGTAAATGAACTACACTCGAGAATGGGTCAGTTAATCAACGCTGATAGATTTTTCTTTAGTGGAGGAGCACCAACAGTATCATTACCTTGGATTGAAACAGTAGTAGAAGAAGCAAGGAAAATTGATCCAAAAGTAAAAGTGAATTTTGATACGAATGGATTTCCAACAGAAGAAAGCTTTCAACGAATTTTATCATTTACTGATTCAATAACATTCGATATTAAAGCATTTAATGATGAGACGCATAGAGCATTAACAGGAGCTCCTGTAGAACCTGTTCTAAAAAATGCTGAAGAAATGATAAAAAACAAAGAGAAATTATGGGAGTTTCGAATTTTAGTTATACCATCAATTGTTGACCAATCAGAGATACAAGCTATAACAGAATTCATTGCTAGTTATGATGAATCTATTCCAGTATCGTTTTTAACATTTAGACCAAATTTTTGTTTGGATAGTCACCTAGGAGCAACTAGAAAAATAATGGAAGAAGCAGTTGTAATTGCTAAGAAAGAAGGACTAGAAAATGCAAAATGGGCTGGACAACCAAACATCTCTGGAAATATAATCAATTTACCAGATAATTATAGAAATCAGTTTACTTATGAAAATTCGGCATTAGCATCTTATTATGCAAAAGAAAGAGGATGCAGTAAAATAAAACGAGAATGTGGTAAATGCTCAAATCAACTTGATTGTAAATTAAAATCATATGCTCCCTTTAGAACATGTTAGAAAATTGTGTCTCGGAGGTAACTATGAGTCATCATTACCAGGTGCTTTAGCCAAAAAGCATTGATCCTGATTCTACTTGTCAGATCTCTTCATTGACACAAGTGAATATTGTATTATTACAATCAAAAATTTTTCCAAGTAAATCGAAATTTTTCCTTTATAAATATAGAAAAGTAAACAAATGAGAGAGTAAGCTTTAGATTTATCACAATAACTATTAAAAACAAAAATATTAACTATAATCATAGACTCATTCGTGTGAGATGAATCTGTTCAATGGAAAATTCCAG
>JAEOUJ010000327.1 GCA_016839405.1 Candidatus Gerdarchaeota archaeon
ATCTGATCTTTTGATGCTCCAGCCTTCAATGCTTGATTTATATGCCATTCAATACATGATTCACAATTCATAATAATTGATATTCCTACAGCGATTAATTCTTTTATTTGCTTTTCAAGTAATCCTGGCGTATAAGTGGCTTCTTCTAATTCAATGAATTTCTTGTAAGGTTTTTTGCAATTTTCAATTAGATAGGTATGAGTAATTTTTCTATCTTTGATAATTTTCTCAATTTTCTCAATGTCTTTTTGGTCTAAAATTTTCCTAGGCAAATTTTCTCACCTTAAATTAAAAATTTATAATGAATCTAAATCTTACAGGAATGATAAATCAATATTGATTACTCTTGGAAAATAAATAAGAATCTTTGTAATGGCGGACATGGGGGGATGTATTCCAAGAAGGCCAAAGCAATTCTTGTTTGAACCCCCGACACCCAGCTATCTCCTGTTTTTTATTTTTAACTTAGGAGGCTGGTGCGCTATCCAAACTGCGCCACACGTCCCCATTTAAAAACAGAAAAGCAATTTAAAATATTTTTTATCGACTTTAATTATGGAATTCTTCATTAAAAGTCGTATGACTTTCGCTAACTCTAACTGATAGATCTTTCGCTCTGCAATTATACCAATCTAGTAGTTCACCAAGGTTATCAGGTAAGAAGAATTCACCACCACATAAAGCACTAATTTCGACTAATTCCTTTCTATTAACATATGGTCCTAAGCCTACTGCATGAAGCACAATATTTTCATTTCCAGCTAAAGTCTCTATTACCGCTTCCTTTACTCTTTGGCTTGTATCAAATCCATCTGTAAGCAATATAATCATTAATGGGTTATTTCTTTTTGATTTTGGTATGTTTTCTATTATCTCAGAGCATTTTTCTATTGCTAATGCCATATTGGTCGCTACACCAATCCTTTCATCCAAATCAACAACTATATCTTCAGTTAATTTACTCATAGTCTTCATTGATCGCGACTCTGTAATAACATAAGGTCTGTTATCAACAGACATAATTTCAGCATCATCTGCAAAGACAATCATACTAACTATTTCACCCATATCTATGCGAGCTTTTTCACTCAAATATGATAATGCTGCAAAGAATGCTCCTGATTGTCTTTTAACATTATTTCCTTCTTTAAATTGAGCTAAAAATTTATCCAATTTTTCATTGTTAAATGCTGCTTTAATTCGATCAATAGTTGGTTTAACGTTTCTAACCTCAAGATCTCGAGCAATCATTGATTTTGAATTGTCAATAATTAAAATTGTGTTAAATTGTACTGTTCCATCTGGTTTTAATGTCAAGAATTTTGGCTTTTTAAAATCAAAGACAGAAACTTGTCCGGGATCTTTTATTGGAGGGTCAATTCTATCTACTCGCATTTCTGCATTAAGTTTTGGCCAAGTAATGGTCATGCCTTCTGTTATAACATAATTTTGAAGAAGAGTTTGTAATCTTGTTAGATTTTTCCTTAATGTTGCTACAATTTGAAATGTATCAGAACCAGATAATGGTTTGACTGCAAGAGTTGCATTATCAATAACAACTGGCTTTTTTTGATAAATTTTTACTGATACTCTCTCAGTTTGTATTCTTAAGTTATCATAAAGTTCTCTGCTTAGGCACATCTCTCCTGATCTAACATTTTCATCTATTTCAAATTTCACTATTTTTGGTTGCTTATGTGTTCTGCTTTCTAATTGTAAGAAACCAATCATATCAGGAGTTAATTCTTTTGCATCTTCAGGTGAAAGAACTACAAAACCGTCTAAATTAGGATCAACTAATGGCTTCAAAATGAGTTTTTCTGTGTTTCTAGAAGATTTTAGACTTGTCTGAACTGAGAAATCAAAGAGGTCTTTAGTGAATTCTATAGATTTTTTTTCTAATTTCTCCTCTTGCATTCGTTCTTTTAGAGCGTGTTCTCTATCAGACATTCTACTTCAATCCTGTTACAAGAAAACAGTCTTATAATATAATTTGTATTTTTAGCTACTTAACTGTATTCTTCTTGTCATATTTTAGTTCTTTTTTGATTATTTAAAATCATTTTAGGGATTATTTTTAAAAAACATAGCTAACATATGGGTCATTATGTTATACAAACTCAATCAGTTAGCTAAATTTCAAGGAAGACAAGGTCCTCTGCTATTAATAATTATGGATGGTGTTGGATTAGGTAAAGATAATGATGGAAATGCTGTTTACCTAGCTAAACCAACAACTTTGAATCACTTTACAAAAGAGTGTCAGAAGAAAGGCTTGTATTGTATTTTAAGGGCTCATGGCACAGCTGTAGGTATGCTATCGGATAAAGATATGGGTAATAGTGAAGTAGGTCATAATGCTTTAGGGTCAGGACAAATCTACAATCAAGGTGTAAAATTAGTTGATAGTTCAATTAAATCAGGACAAATATTTCAAAGTAGTCTTTGGAAAAAATTAACTGACATTGCTAAGAAAAAAAATAGTACAGTTCATCTACTAGGCTTACTTTCAGATGGAAATGTTCACAGTAATCTTGATCAATTATTTATGTTAATTGATGGCATGGGAAAATATAAGGTTAGAAATTTAAGATTGCATATTCTAACTGATGGACGGGATGTACCAGCTAAATCAGCTTTAAAATATGTTCGATTACTTGAAGAGCATTTAATTAAAATCTCAGAAAAATATGGTGAA
>JAEOUJ010000041.1 GCA_016839405.1 Candidatus Gerdarchaeota archaeon
TAATATATTAAATCCTTTAAATTGGTTAAAAGTTATCAGAAAAGTGAAGGAGTTTAATCCAGATATAATTATTACACATTTGTGGATTCCTTTAATACTTCCTGCACATCGATTTATACTTTCTAAAATAAAAGCTAAGAAAATTTGCATTTGTCATAATATAGCTCCCCATGAAAAAATCTTTTTCAATAAGATTTTAATTAGACGGTTTTTAAAACAATTTGATTATTTTATTGTTCATGGCGAATCCCAGAAAGAGCAACTTCTCAAATTTTCATCTAAAATCAATTCACAAAATGTTGCAGTTACAACAATACCAACTTTCATAAATCATTTTAATGCTGAAAAATTAACAACAAAGGAAGCACGAGAAAAATTAGATATTCAAGGTAAAATTTTGCTTTTCTTTGGATTTGTACGTCCATATAAAGGATTATCTAACTTAATTTATTCTTTACCAATTATCAATGAAAAATATGATGATGTAATTCTTCTTATTGCTGGTGAATTTTGGTGGAATCAAAGAAAAATTATTGACAATATTATTGATGAATTACAACTTAGGAATATTCAAATTGTAGATCAATATATACCCGATGAAGAAGTAGGCATTTATTTTCAAGCTGCTGATGTTGTAATACTTCCATATAATACCGGATCAGGAAGTGGTGTTATTCAAACTGCTTTTAGTTATAGCAAGCCAGTAATAGCAACAGATGTAGGAACATTTTCAGAAATAATAAAAGACAAAAAAATAGGTTTGATTATCCCTCCAAAAAATCCTCCTGCAATAGCAGATGCTGTTATTTATTTATATGAGGAAATGGATAGAAAAGAACTTGAAAAAAATATAGCTAAAGAATTACATCATTTTTCGTGGGAAAAATTGGTTGATGTTTTTGATAATTTTATGAAAAATAATTCCAATTAATAAAATCATATACAAATACAAAATATATCTATATTGGGATTTAATTATATTATTCAAAATATTGTAGTTGGGACTAAAATGACTCAAAAGAATTCAAAGAGTTTATTTCAACCTTCTATTGATTTTGAACGTTCAGAATATCGTTACATTTTTTATGCACATGATCAAGAGGAATTAATTCAAGATTTCATAGATTTAGGTTTTAGAATCCACGTTTACAAACAAAGTCCAATCACAAAAACAATTTATTTTGGTTCCCGTAAAGGATTAAAACCAGGATTATCAATTAAAGGGCGTATTTATTCCAGTAATCAAACTGAAAATATCTGGCGTCTAAATCCCAATACTTTATTCAATCTTCTAGAGATAAAATCTACTATTAAAGAAGATGAGACTTTTCTTTATGGTTTTATGGCTGAAGATGAGCATTTGAAATCACTTATTTCAGATGGAGAACTAAAAGATATACCTTCAGATATAATCTATCGTATCCAGAAAGCTTCTGAAGGCAGATTATTAATTGATTCAACACTTAAAACAAAAAGTAGGTTAAGTAAAGAGAATATACGTCCTGAATTAACAACTAATCTCACATTATCTGAAATCATTAATATATTAACTAAACCGAGTGAGCTCGATGAAAAGCTTTCATCAGAAGTTAGTGATTTGTTAAATGAAAAAATTAGACCGATTTATTACAAATCATTGATCCCTTATGTTATGACTCAATATAGTAGAATACACCTTATACCTACAGATACTAATTTGCTAGATATCATTAGGGTGACAATTGATCCCGGTGTGGATTATTATGATATAATCCTTGATGACCCAGATACCTTTATAGAAAATCCAAAAGCAATTGCTGAGTATATTAATAGAGAAAAATTCTGCAGATTAGAATTCAAGATAAATCCAACATCTATTAAGAAAACAAAAGGTTTGGATCAAACCATTGGCAGCATTATTAGAAAATACAAATGCATTGGTTACATTTCAAAGAAATGGTCTGGGGTAACAATGGTTTCTGAAAGACATATCAATAAACAAGCTTTTTGGAGGGAAGCGTTTGGTAAAAGTATTTCAGGTTTCTTTCCTGTTGATTCTTCATGGTTCTCATATGGCAGCGTTACTGAGGGTTTGTTACAATTAATTAAAAAATCAAAGAGTTTCAAAGCTTATGAGAAAAATCCTCGTGTTTTGGTGAAAAATGAAAATTTCGTTCAAGGTTTTCTTGGTGTTCCATCACCTTCATTGATTGTTACTGTTGAAGGACCATATATTACTTATAATTTGCCACCAATAAGCTACCCAGTAAAGCTCACAAAAACCATGCCAGAATTTTATATTGTAGAGGATTCAATTAATCCTGTTCGTTCAAATATTATATCAACTAGAAGTCAATTGGAGGATATTTTACATCCTTCTATAGAAATAGAAGGCTACTCTTTCTTTAGGAGTTATGGTTTTTTGGTTGAAGGGCAGAAATCAAACAGAATATATAAACTAACTATTGAAAGAAAAACATCCGTTCAAGAAATGATTGCTGATCCTACATCTGAAAAATTAGATTCAAAACAAAAAACAGAGATTTATTGTAAAATGCGATATATAGGAACTGAAGATAGGTTATACAAAATCGATGAACAGAGTATTTTTAATGAACTGGAAGCTTTTTATGAAGAATTTTCACCATTCATGTCTGAACCTTTAACTTTGAACAAAACAATATATGATTGGGATTAATTGGAAAAGGTATGAACTAAAAATGTGGGAATGGCGATTATTTTTCCCTGAAGAAGAAAAAGAAGACATTCCTTTTTACAACAAAATAAAATCAATTGTTGAAAGTTCTCCTTTAGAAACAAGATTCGATTATTACTATCTGATTAATGATGATAAAATAGGTTTAAAGGAGCGAGGACCACCAAATTCAATTCATTATGAGCCAAAACTTGAATTAAAAATTCAATTAACAAAATCAAATTGGGGAGGAGAACACTGGATTAAACCAATAAAATTACCAATTAAAGGAATCATAAACCAAAATGAAGGATTAGATAAAAAGAAAATTATTTCATTATTGACCAAATTTCAAAAAGATCATAACAATAAATTAAACAATCAAATAGAGTTCATAATTAATGAATTCTATAAAAAGACAATTCCCCGCATTAAAACTAAAAAATATAGAAAACAAATTCCAATTGCAATAAAAAACCAAATTATTACAGTAGAACACACAAAAATAATTCTTAAAGACGAAGTTTGGGAAACATTCGAGATAGAAGGTTCAGTTATGGATTCTGTCCAATCTTTTGTAAAGGAACATATAATACTTAAAAAGGGACTAGTAATGGGCTATCCAGAATTTCTGTTGCAATGTGGATTATAATTCATACATAAAAATCTCTGATTAATATTTGTTCTTTTCTCATCTATATAGAGTAAGAGGTAATATATAGACATATTTAATGACGTGAGGTAATTATCTAATAGCTATTTCTAGTATAATAAATACAAGTTAAAAGATTAAATTGATCGATATCCATTAAATCCGACTTTAAAAGATGGGGGTTTTAGGTTTGAAATTAATTTAATCAAATTATGTCATTTTTTGATATAATAAAATCATCTAAAGAAAGAGAAGATTCTCAATGAAAACCGAAATCAAACCAAAAGCAATTTGCGTCTTTAGAAATAAGGAGGAAATTCTAGTCTCCGAATACATCAATCCTAAAACAAATGAACCATTTTACCGACCTATTGGTGGTAGAATTGAATTTGGTGAGAATAGTGCTATTGCTTTACAACGTGAAATTCAGGAAGAATTAGGCGCTGAAATTCAAAACATACGCTATTTGGGAGTAGTTGAGAATATTTATCATTTTAAGGGCAAACAAAATCATGAATTACTTTTCATTTATGATGCTGATTTTGTTGATGCTTCTTTCTATTTAGAATCGATGATAGAAGGATTTGAATACACTGATAGCCGTAAATTTAAAATCTACTGGAAACCCATTTCAGAATTTTTAAATGGCAATTTAATCCTTTATCCAGAAGGTTTACTTGATTTACTAATAGAAGACATGCTTGTGGAATTGCCAATTGCTGAGTATAATTTAATAGAAGAACAATCAGTTATCACAAAATAATTGTTATTTAACAGTCCATAATCTCATTATTATTTTTCCGACAAGTTAATTAACACAGTTTCGTTATTTTGAACAGAATGTCTAAAGATACTGATTTCTCTCTCTTACAAAAACTACTAAGAGAAAATAGGTTGGATAAACACTTTGATTGTATTCTAAATAAATTAAACACACAATTCCAAGAAGAGAATTTAGTGAGATTGGATTTATCACATTTGAATATTAAAAATTTATCAAATTCACTAGGGTGTTTCAAGGCATTACAAAGATTGGATTTACGGTATAATAAGCTTTCAAACCTACCTAAATCAATTGGAAATTTATTGAATTTAAGGCGATTAGATCTTCGCTCAAATCTACTAAAATCATTACCTGATAGCTTTAAATTATTGAAGAATTTAAGAGAACTAGATTTACGAGAAAATAAATTAAATGTTTTTCCAGAAGAAATAGTTTACTTAAGAAAATTACGTGAATTGAATCTAAATAATAACCCTATTAGCAATTTTTTGGAATCTATAAAAAATTTGGAAAAAATAGAGATTTTAAATCTTAGAAATATGAATCTTGTAAATCTTCCTTCAATTATTTGTAATTTAAAAAGTTTAAATTTCTTAGATTTAGGTAGTAATCAATTATCTACTCTACCTAAAAGAATTAATCGACTACAAAGATTAGTATCACTAATTCTGCAAAAAAATAGGTTTATAACATTACCAGAAACAATTAGTGAATTGCCTTATTTACAACGAATTGATTTTCGTTATAATAAATTTAAAGCAATTCCAAGTTGTTTATTAGAGCTTAAAAGAATATCAAGATTAGATTTTGTTTCAAATCAACTTAAATCAATCCCGGAAGATATTCACTACTTGGAAAGTTTAATTGATTTCAGATTATACGATAATAAATTGAGTTTTTTACCAGATAATATATGTAAGCTCTCAAATTTACTCAGACTTGAAATCAATTATAATCAAATCACATATTTACCATCAAGGATTGGTTATTTAACGAATTTACAAGAATTTATTGCTAATAATAATCAAATTGAGGAATTACCATCTTCAGTTAATCAATTAGATAATTTAGTTCTTATTGATATTAGTAATAATAAAATAGAAGAGTTACCAAATTCACTTCTTGGATTGAAAAAATTAAATGAAATTTTTGTTGAAAATAATCCATTAAATGAATCAAGTAAAGAAATTATTCATAAATTAAAAGAAAAAGGATGTGAGGTTCATATCTAATTTTGGAGGTTGTTTGTGTTAATTGATTAAAACTGATGTTGAACTATTTCAAAAATTCATTGAAGAAGCAGATTTAGAGGGTTATATTCACCAAATTCTAAAGAGATTTAACACTAAAATTCTACATGGAAAGTTAATCAAACTCAATCTTTCAAATTTAGGTTTAAAATCTATTCCAAACATTATTGGTGATTTTCAACATCTCACAAGACTTGATTTAAGCTCAAATCAATTAACTGATATACCTGATAGTATTGGAGATTTAAAAAAACTAGAGAGATTAGATCTTAGCAATAATTTGATTCAGAAGTTGCCTGAAAAATTGCGAAATTTGTCGTCTCTAAAATCATTACGAGCTCAAAGTAATTTTATTGAAATAATACCTGAAGAACTAACTCAGCTAAAAAATCTACTGCTTTTAGATTTAGGTAGAAATAAAATTAAAAAAATACCTTTAGAAATGGGCAAATTATTGAAATTAGAAAATTTGAATCTAATTACAAATAAAATAGCTGATTTCCCAATTGAGCTTTGTAATTTGAAACAGCTTAAAAAAATTACAATGAGAAATAACAAACTAAGGGGATTGCCAGAAGAATTTGGAAACCTAATCAATCTTGTTCATATTAATTTTCAAAAAAATCTGCTCGAATCACTACCCACAACAATAGGCAATTTACAAAGATTAGAACGTCTTGATTTGCGTTATAATCGTTTAACACGCCTACCTAATAGTTTTGTTTTGCTGAAAAATCTTAGGAGAGTTGAACTTAGATTTAATCAATTAACATTATTACCAGATAATTTTGGTAAGTTACAAAATTTAGAAGAAATAGGATTATATCATAATCAATTGAAAGAATTGCCCTTATCTATCATCAAATTACACAAACTCTCAATATTAAATCTTGATAATAATAAGCTCACAAAATTACCTGAAAAAATAGATCTCATGCAAAATCTTGTTGAGCTAAATCTTGACAATAATTATTTGTCAGAATTACCTTCTGAATTATATAATTTACCTAATTTGAAATTTCTTTTTTTAGAAAATAATAATTTTAAAACCTTAGATGAAAAAATTTCAAATTTGAAAAATTTATTAGTAATTGATATACGCGGTAATTCAATAGTAGAAGTTCCAAATTCACTTAAGGAAATTGAAACTCTACAAAGAATTGATGTTGATGAGAATCAAATTGAATTATTCCCCCAAGAGTTTAGAAGTAAATTAAACATAAATTAATCGTTAATTATATCGATAAGAAAAAGAACTATTTGGTACTAATGCCATGTTCAACAAAAAATTTAAGCAATGTAATCGCTTCTCCCCATCCAACAGCACATTCAAGGCATCTTCTATGACCTTCTTTTGTATCTTGGTAACCAGTTTCTCTAACACTAACAATCGTACCATCTGATACTTCTTCAAAATCCATTTCTACTGTTGTATAATGATCATCCCACCATTTGAATACAAATCGTTCTGGTACCTTTACTTCGATTATAGGACAAATAGCTTCTGTTGTCAATTTATCAACTCCCCAATCCTTCCATCGGAAAATGAGCTTCCCACCCTCTTTTCTCTCTATAACTGATCCTGTTGTAAACCAACCATCCAATCCCTTTGCTGTTGTCATTGCATCATATACTTTTTCTCTTGGTGCCTTAATTAATACCTTATGTAATATTGGTGAATCAAAAATTTTCATTTTAATTACCTCATCTAGGTTACTGTTATCAATTTTAATAATTATTATTAATTATATTCTAACGTTATTTTATTCTAAAATTTAAAAGCTTATAATGGCTGACACTTAGCACATATGTACGCTGTTGAACCATCCACTTGTTGTTTATCAATTAATGTTCCACATATTGGACATTGTTTATCTTTCATCCGTTTATCTAAAATTGGCACATATTTACCAGTATTTCCATATAGATCTACTTCTGTATCCCTTCCACCCTTTTGAATTGCTTCTTTCATCACTTCTTGCATGCTAAAATAAAGCCTCTTAATTTCCTCCTCAGAAAGATTTTGTACCTTTCTTTTAGGATTGATATTTGCTTTAAAGAAGATATCTTGTAAGAATCCATTCCCTATCCCTGCAATGTACTTTTGCCCAACGAAAAATGTTTTAATGCTTTTAGTATGACTCAATAGTAATTCTTTGAATTTCTCGGATGTTAGTTTTTCATCTAATGGTGCAAATCCTTTAAAGCTTATATATTTATGATTTTGAAAATATTCATTGGATTCTACAAGAACAAATCCCCAAGCAATAATGTAAATAGTAAACATAGAATTATCTGTAAAAGTTAATTTCAGGGTAAATTTCTTTGGTAATGTGCTCTGGTTTTTGTGATACAAAACTTTCCCACTCGTCTCAAAACTAAAAACAAGCATATATTCATCAGGTTCTAATTCTAAAACGAAATATTTGCCATAATTAGTTATTTTGTTTATTGTTTTATCAACTAAGCGTTTTTCATACACTTTTGGTGCTTCTTTAATAAAACCTTGTTTAACTAAACTAGAATAATTATCCATAGCAATTCTTTGTATCTTTTTTCCAATCAATTCCTTTTGCATCTGTTTTGTTATCTTAACTGCTTCTGGATATTCTAACATGCTGAAATTTCCTACTAATTATTCTTTATTAAAACCTACTAATGAACCATCAGCTCTTTTTTCTAGCCATTTCTTAGTTCCTATCTTTGCTCGAATTGCCAATTGACCAATTCTGA
>JAEOUJ010000328.1 GCA_016839405.1 Candidatus Gerdarchaeota archaeon
ATAAACGATCAACAGTTTCTTGTGATTGTTTCATGAAATGACGAATAAATAGTCCTTGTAATGGCACCATAGCAATTGATGTATCAGCTCTTTCTTGGAAATCTATAATAGCTGTATTTCTCATTTCCTGTAGAGCTTCTTTGGTCATATCGCCTTTTCCTATTCCTTCACAAGATGGATCTGAAACATAGAATTTATCACCATTGTATGATAATGGGAAAGTCCTACAAAAAACAGGTAGTGTGAAATATATATTGCATACTTTATTATCAGAATCATAGAATGGACAAGTTCCTTTATGGTCTTTATCACCATCTTTCATAACAATATAAGGAATTAAAGCTAATCTACCCAATTCATCTTCTTCACTAATTCCACGAAGTTCTAAATGTGGAAGAATAATATTCATAAAACTTCCTTGTTTAGTCCATCTAGCTAAATCATTGAAAGTTACTGGGATAGAACTTCGATTTTGACAACAAGCACCACATTTTGTACATTCAAATTTAAATTTAGATGGTTTTTTCTCTTCGGATGGTTGTTGCTCTTCAACAATTTTTTCTTTTTTATCATTTTTTTCATTTGAATTTTTTGTCAAAATAGATCCCTCATATGTTTAATTTTCATAACAAAATAATTTAACCTTAAAAATTTACTATTCTGTTGAAAAAGCTTCTTAAGAATAATTCTAAAAAAACTGAATTAGGAAAATGCTTTTAACTATAAAGAAATGGCAAAAAACAAAGAAGTCAGTAAAGGAATTAAAATTAATAAGTGATCTATATGAGCAATGAGCAACCATTATTAGAGAAAATACAAGATGTAGCTTTTAGAAGAGGAATAGCTTTTCCAGCAGGAGAGATTTACGGTGGATTGTCAGGTGTATTTGAATATGGACCAATTGGAACACTCATGCGTCATAAACTTGTGAATTTTTGGCGAGAATATTTTGTAAAAAGTGAAGGGCACTATGAAATAGAAGGTGCAATCATCTTACCAGAAAAGGTATTCGAAGCTTCTGGTCATTTAGCAAAGTTTTGTGATCCTCTAATTCAATGCAATAAATGCAAATCAATGTTTCGTGCTGATAAAATAATTGAAGAGAAATTAAATCAAAATGTTGATGGTTTAGCATTAACTGAGCTAGATAAGATAATTAGTAATAATAAATTAAAATGCCCAAATTGTGAAGGAGATTTTATGGATGCAAGGGAATTTAATTTAATGCTTCAAACACAAGTTGGTTCAGTAGATGGTAACATTGCTTATTTAAGACCAGAAACAGCTCAAAATATATTTACAAGTTTTAAACGTATAACTCATTCAATGCGTGCCAAATTACCTTTTGGAATTGCACAAATCGGAAAAGTTTATCGAAATGAAATATCTCCAAGACAATTTATCATACGAGTAAGAGAATTTGCTCAGATGGAATTAGAAGTCTTTTTTGCTAAAGAACAACTAGATGATCCACCAAATTTTGAAGAAATTGCTGATGAAAAAATAGCTGTTTTAACAAGAGAGCAACAGGCAAAAGGGATAGATAAACCTTTAATAATTACAGCTGAAGAAGCAGCTAAAAAGAAAATTGTTCCAAACGCAGCAATGGCTTATTATTTAATAAAAGAAAAAATCTTCTTTGAGGAAATAGGAATAAATTCAGAAATAATTAGATTTAGACATATGCTACCCAAAGAAACTCCTCATTATTCTGGTGGAAATTTTGATTTAGAAGTTAAATTATCTATTGGATGGACTGAGGTTGTTGGTAATGCTTTCAGGCAACAACACGATTTAACAAATCATGAAAAACATAGTAATACCAAAATGGGTGTTCAACATACTAGTGGTAATGTTATCCCTTATGTAGTTGAACCTTCAATTGGGATCGGTAGAACTCTTTATTGTGTTCTCGAGAGCTGCTATCGAGAAACAGATGATAGAGAATGGACTTGGTTTCAATTTCCACCTTCAATATCTCCTTATGATGTACAAGTTAATCCATTAATGAAGAAAGACGGATTAGATGAAAAAGCTAGTGAGGTATTCGAGGATTTAAGAGCTGAAGGTCTAGAAGTAATGTATGATAATACAGGGAAAATTGGTAAAAGATATGCTCGTGCAGATGAAATAGGAACACCTTATTGTGTAACAATTGATTATGATACCTTAGAAGATGATACAGTAACTATTAGAGATAGAGATACAATGAAACAAATCAGAGTTGCTATTGAGGATTTAGCAGATTCATTGATTCTATTACTTTCAAGTGAATATAGCTTTGATGAAATAGAAAAGGTATTAGAAGAAGGTTTTGAATAAAGACCTTCTATTAAATTTAATTAAAAATTACTTAGCTTTTAATTTCTTAATAATTGGTGGTCTAGTTTTTAAAAGAATGCGGTGACCACAATCAGGGCATTTAGAACCTGGCATTAAATTTAATTCTTCAGGGGTAATTGATTTCCCACATCTGTGGCAAACATATTTTGTCATAATTTTATCCTCATGTGGATTTGTTTATAATCCTTTTATAATCTTTACTATGCCTATTTTTAATAATAAATTGTTTTATTATTACGATAGTATAATTTTAATTTCTAAAAGCAATATTAAATCACATGAAAGTCCTAATAATTTATGCTCACCCGAATGAAAGAAGTTTTTGTTCTGCTGTTAAAGATAAATTAATTGATGGACTCTCATTTAATAAAAACACCATTAGAGTTCATAATCTTTATGAAGAAAAATTCAATCCTATTCTTTCTAAAGAAGAATTAATTGAATATCCAAAAAATCTTAATGAAAATGAAGAAATTAAAAAATATCAACAAGATATTAAATGGGCTCAAATTATTTGTATAATACATCCAGTATGGTGGTATGGACCTCCCGCTATAATGAAAGGTTATATTGAAAAAATCATTACTGAAGGTTTTGCTTTTGTTTTCAAAGATAATCAATCAATACCAATGCTAATAGATAAGAAATTAATTTTAATCCAAACATTTGATGCTGATGAGCAAATGGAAAAAGAGTTGAATGAAGATATCACCTTTAAAGCATTAAATAATATATGGAATTATTGTGGGATTAATGATTGTAAACGTGTTAGTATGTATCGAGTTAGTTTTGTTTCAAATGAGCAAAGAAAAAAATGGTTGGATGAAATCAATTACCTAGGCAAAAGTATAAAATAAATAAAACATAGTGAATGCTTATGCTTACCAAAGAATTCTATAAAGATCTCGCAAAAATAAAAAAAGATAGTATACATGGAGCTGTTTACTTAACTTTAGAATTATTAAAGGCAATAAAAAAAGAGGCTAATAGAATAGAAATCGGTAAAAAAGAATTAGATAAGATTATAGTGGAATTGAAAACTATTCATCCTGAAATGGAATCCATAAGATCCGTTATTACTTCATTAGAAGAATGTAAAAAAACTAAAATTAAAACAAAGAGAGGTTATTTAGATTTTTTTGATGTAATTTCAGACAGAATAAAAATAAAGGAAGAAATAACCTGGAATAATTTAGTAAAAGAATTGCAAAAACATTCATCTTTTATGACATTATCCTACAGTTCGACGATTCTTGAAGCTTTCAAAACAATACCAAAAATAAGTAGAAATAAATTAATTTACGTTATGGAATCAAGATCCAAACGAGAAGGAATAGTTTTAGCAAAAAGGTTAGCAGAACTTGGATATGATGTTAGATTAATTGTAGATGCTGCTGCAAGTTTTTATGCGAAAGAAGTAGATATTTTTGTTATAGGTGCTGATACAATATTCTCTGATGGTTCAATATTGAATAAAGTAGGTTCATTGCAGTTAGCTTTGGTAGCAAAATACTATAAAAAACCATTTTATGTTGTTGCTTCAACAAATAAAATTTCAACAAGAAGATCTGATGAACATGTTGAATTAATATTGGAAAAATCGGCAGATGATATTTATAAATCAGAACTTAAGAATCTAAAAGCAATGAATATCTATTTTGAGATTGTTCCATCAGAATTAATAACAAAAATAATTTCAGATGAAGATTGGCGATTATTCATAAAAAAATAGTTTCTTATGTTGAAATAAAACGAAGCGAAACCTTATAAATAAAACTCACAAAAACTAGTAAAGAGAACAAAATATCTTAGCGCGGTGGGGTAGCTAGGTTGTGCCCACAGGGCTCATAACCCTGGGATCGGTGGTTCAAATCCACCCCGCGCTACCAATTTTTTGTAATAATTTATATAATTAAAGGTAGTAAATAATTCTAAATAATCAAGAGGGCGTATTTGTTTTTGGTGAAAAACAACAATATTTTACAAATTGCATTAGATAAAGAAGGTAATAAATTAGGAAAAGTTGACGAATCCTCTACTCCTGAACAAATTAAAATAATAAAGAATACAATTCAAGGCAATAGAATAAAAATAATTTTTCGACCAACAGATGTTTTAAAACAAGAAGGTAATGAAGTTTGGCTTGATATAACTAAAAAAGAATTCGATCTTACAATAAAAAAACATCAAGCAATGCAGAAAGAAAAAACAAAGAAAGCAAAAATGGCAGAAGCATCATCAACAACTAAAGCTAGTACAGTTGTATTTACTTGGGGCAAAATATAATAACAGACTACAAAGAAAACAAAAAAAAGATTGGTTTAATTACCAATCACCTTCTTTTTCTTAATACTATTATACTAACAATTATTGTAACAGAAACTAAAATAAAAGCTCCTAATGATGAACCAATAATTGTTCCAATTCTAGTTTCCTTTAAACCATGACTATAGTAGATATCCATCTCATCATTTCTACCATCTGACCAAACAACATGAGGAACATCTTTTGAATCAACACGAATAGTGAAATAATCACCTGGACGAGTAAAATAGCTAGAAGTTTCATATTCAGTTATTGGTATAGCTTCTGTTATTGTTATAACTGAAGTTTGATAGCTTTCAAAGAAAGCCATTCGATAATAAGGTCTAAAGTAATCGCCTTTTAGATCATAATAAACAATATGTAATCGTCCTTGGGAATCAATATCAAAATCTGGTTGCCACTGATCGCCAATTTCATCCTGATTTATTTGGAAACGATCACTCCAATTTTCACCAAAATCATCAGAATATCTTAGGAATATTCCCCATGAACCATCGTTTTCACCTAATTCAGCCCACATAATATATAATCTATTATTTTGATCAAACCTTACAACAGGTAAAGTTACTTTTGCAGCATAACCATCGATTGAAGCTGTCGCTGTTCCATTTTCTCGCAAGGGATTAATATCAATTGGTGTTGAAAAAGTCAATCCCTGATTTTCTGATTTGACTAAATGCACGTCTCCCCAATTTTCACTTGAATGCCATAACCATGCAACATAAACATTATTTTGACTATCTGTTGTAATATAAGGACCTACATGGCTTTCCGGATTACTTTTGCTATCAATTATAATACTTCGTTCAGTAAATGATGAGCCAAAATTTGTTGATTGAGTTAATCTTACATATACTGATCCATCTGTTAAATCAACATCATCATATACAACATAAACAATACCATTATTATCAACAGTCATTGTTTCTTTATCAGCAAAATATTCTCCATTTGTTCCACTTACAATATTCCAAGATGTTCCTTTATTTAATGATGTTGCCACTGTGATTTGTGAGAGGGGTGTGCTTGTAAGTGAATATTCTAAGTAAGCATAATATAACTTCCCACTACTAAAAACCATCCAAGGATCAGATTGACCGGTTTCAAAACCAGCAAAATAAGGCATATAATAAGGTGCAGTCCATGTTTTTCCCATATTATCCGATTTTGAAAAAGCAACTCGGACTCCTCCTGTATTATGTCCATAAGCATTTTTCCATCCAGTATATATAGTTCCATCATCACCGATAGCAATAGTTGGTTCTACATGATGAGGATAAATTGAATCATCTGAAAGTAAAATATCTTCTGAAAAACCAGTTATAAAAGGATCCAAATTGGTATTATAGGGACCAATTGAAGTTGTAGCATTAATAGCATTAATTCTTAAAGATAAAAATAAACAAAAAAACACACAAGAAAATAACATTAGTAAATTCTTTTTTTTAGGCATGAATCAATAATCCCTCAATTTACTATTGATAATAACCTATAAACTGATTTTTACATTTACTTATGATTCTAGGTTTTCCCTTAATGTTTTTAAATAGAAATGTTTTGTCTTTAGGTTAGAAAACTCAATAATAATCTTAATTATAAAAATGAGGTTTTAATAATGTCAGACATGAAAACTCCTTTGTATGAATGGCATAAAGAACATGGTGATATGGCTTCGTTTGGTGGTTGGGCTTTACCAATGCAATTCACTTCAATAAGAGAAGAGCACATGGCTGTCCGCGAAAATGCTGGTATTTTTGATGTAAGTCATATGGGTCGTTTTAGATTCACAGGTAAAGATGCTTTTCCAATACTTGATAAAATCCTCCCACGTAATTTAATGAAATTAGCTGATGGTCGCTGTGGTTATAGCTATCTTCTTGATGAAAATGGTGGCATGTTAGATGATTGTGTAACCATGAGAAAAAAAGAGGATTATGCTATTTTTGTTTGTAATGCTGGTCCACGAGTTAATGATTGGAATTGGATGGTCAAATTTATTGATAGTGAAAAACAAAAACATCCTGATTTAGATATTAATTATTATGATTTTACTTTAGATTCCGCAATGTTTGCTTTACAAGGACCAAAAGCAGTTAATATTCTAGAAACATTGACAGATGATGAAATTCCCAGAAGTTGGGGTTATTTCGAGACCAAACTTAGTGATATTGATGTTTTTGCATCTCGAACTGGTTATACTGGAGAAGATGGTTTTGAAATAACTGTTGTTGGAACTAAAGAGACTATTAATGAAAAAGCTACAAAACTTTGGAAACTCCTTCTTGAAGCAGGTAAACCATTTGGTTTGCTACCTTGTGGTTTAGGTGCTCGAGATACTTTACGTTTAGGTGGTGGCTTACCTTTATCTGGTCAAGATTTTCACCCTGAATATGATCCTTTTGAAATGGATTTAGGCATACAAGGCATATTTATTGATATGAATAAACCATTCTTTATCGGTTTAGATGCATTAAAGAAGAAATATCCTTCTGTTGATGAGGAAGGAAAGAGAACATTAAGGGAATTAACTAGAAAACGAGTTGGAATAGAGTTGCTCAAAAAAGGGATTCCCCGTCATGGATATATTATCGAAAAAGATGGTAAGAAAATAGGAGAAATAGCAAGTGGCTCAATTTCACCACTTACAAGTAAAGGAATTGCCATGGCTATATTACCAATAGAATATACAGCTTTAGGAACTGAATTAACAATTACAATTAGAGATAAACCTTATCCTGCTAAAGTAGTTAGTTATCCATTCTTTGATACAGCAAAATATGGTAGAAGAAGAGAGCAATAATTTTAGCGATGTTTTTCATCGCTCTTTTACTTCTTTTAATCATCTTTTTTAAGCAAATCATCTATTTTTGGAGCTTTAGCATCTGAATCATCAAGGCAATGAATTAATGCATTCCAAATTTCTGTTCCAGAGCTTCTACCAAAAACTTTAACTTTTTCACCAATGAATTTTTCAAATTTTGCTGTGTCAAAATCAACAGGCACGGATTCCCAAGGATTAATTGCATAGAGAGTATATTCTTCTCCATCTTCTGTTGTTAAAATATATTTTTCCATTTTTCTAGATACAACGCCACTTATCTCTACATCTTCCATTTTTTTCACCTATTTTATTCTTTTAGTAATTCATCTACCAATTGGTCAAATTGTTTTTCTTCTTTTGCTTTTAGTTCAACAATTTGCTTTTTTGTTAATTGTTTAAACTCCTTTATTTTTTCCTCTTTAAGAATTAATTTTGGTTTTTCCTTTTTTATTTTGCTTAACATATCTCTAAGGCTTGATTTTACAACTTTTTTTTGTTCAATTCTAAGATTTTCTATTTTTTTCAAACTATCTTCTTCTTTAGCAAGTTTCTTTATCTTCCCCTCAATTCTAAAAACTTCATTAATTGCTCTTTCTAATAAAGCTCTAAGATCATATAAAATAAATTTGAACAATAAATCATCCATTGGATTTTCATCTAAAGTTATTTCAGTCATTATTTCTTTCAAACTATCACCTAATGATTTAGTTTCTTCCATATGAGCTTTAAAATCTTCTAACCCTAAATCAGTTTCAATTGGTTTAAATTCCATTTTCATTTCTTCAGCAGTTTCAAGCTCTAAACCCATCTCTAGCATTTCCATTTCCATATCAATTATGTCCTCAGAACCATTTTCCTCAAATAAATCCTCTTCGCCTTCTTTCTCGATCCAAAGTAATTTGCCATCAATAAGAATTAATCTTTGTTTTAAAGCCTTAATGCTCATATGTTGAAGCTCATTATGAAAAAGTGTTAGTTCATCAAAAAGAATATTGTAAATATTATTCTCTAATTCCTTTGTTTTTTCATCAATTTTTTGTTGCTCTTTTTTATTCTTTTCTGTCTTTTTTTTCTTTGTTTTTTCTTTCTTTTTGCCCTCATTTTTTTGAGTTAGATTTTTTTCTCTTTTTTTCTTAGGCAAGCAACAAACCTCATTTTATTCTATTAAAATTTGAGAATTAATTCATTATAATTATTTAAATTGGATTGGTATATAATATAATAAGCTTTGTTTTCATAATTTAGTATAAAAAAAATAGATTTTGTTACTAATTAAGTATGCCTTTGCGAAAAGTTTTATATTAAATAAAATGAAGAAAATCATTAATTTGCTTTAAATTAATTGGAGATTAAACAGTTGTTTTATCAGGTAGATGCATTCACAGACACTCCCTTTTTTGGTAATCCAACAGCCATAATAATAGAGGATCCTTTAAATCCATTTTCATCTAAATTAAAGGAATTTATTGCACGTGAAATGAATTTACCTATTTCAGTTTTTGTAACTGCAAGTAAAAATGCCAATTACAAATTTGAATATTATACACCAAAGAAACAAGTTACAATTAGTGGTCATGGAACAATTGCTGCTTTATGGTTATTAGCAGAACTTGGCAAAATTAAACCAAAAGAAACAATCACCAATATTGAAATTGAAACTGATATTGGTTTATTTCCATGTGAATTACATTGGATAGAAAAAACAATAAATAAAGTATACATGACACTTAAAAAACCAGCTTTTCGTGAAATTGATTTGAGTAAAAACAAATTAGCTAACATCTTGGGAATTCGTGAAGATAAAATTGAGTCAAATGAAAAATTACCTTTTGTTGTGGCAAATGCTGGTAGTCCTAAAATTCTCGCTTTAATTTCAAGCAAAGAAATGATAGATGCACTTGTACCAAAATATGATGATATTGAACGATTATGTTTAAAATATAAAGCTGATGGAATTCATCTATATACTTTTGATACTTATTTTGAAGGCTCAAAATGTTATACAAGACATTTCGAACCATTAAGAGGATCTCCAGAGACTGCGATATCAGGAATGGCTAATGGGGTTTTAGGAGCGTATCTTGTAAGTAGAGAATATGCACCTCCTGGAACATTAATTTTTGAACAAGGAGAATCATTAGATCGTATAAGTAAATTAGAAGTAATAGTTGAAGCTGAAAACAATGAAATCAAGTCTGTGAAAATTGGTGGTAAAGCACAAATCGTATTTAAGTTTGATTTAGATAAAAGAATTCCAATCTAATAATGGATTTTGTATTTAATTTTCATAATAAGATTTAATAAGGCATCATTGTGAAAACAATAATATCCAATTCAAGAAATTGGTCACAAGATAACTGAAATGTTGTCTGTTCGTAATCGGATCACTTTTTCCTGAGGATTAGCCAAATCCGTTTGCAAGGAAAAGGCATGGCGTCCAGATACGGAACATCAGCATTAACTGGTGAAAAATATGGCTCGTATGCATACTAGACGTAGAGGGAAATCAGGATCTAAACGACCCCCACATGCAACAATCCCTGAGTGGGTAACACAGAATCCTGAAGAAATTGAACAAAAAATAGTCGAATTAGCTAAACAAGGTTTAACTTCAGCTATGATTGGAACTGTTTTACGTGATACCTATGGTATTCCATCATCTAAATTAGTGATTAAACAAAAAATATCTGAAGTTATGAAACGAGAAAATGTGTATCCAGAATTTCCTGAAGACTTTAGAAATTTAGTTAGAAGAGCTTTAGCATTAAGACGTCACTTAGATGCTCATCCAAAAGATCTTCATTCAAAGTACGGATTGCAAAAACTCGAATCAAAAATTAGACGACTGCAAAAATATTACAAGAAAAAAGGTGTTATACCTCAGACATTTAGGTATAATCCAGAAACTGCAGCGACAATTATAAGATAATTGTTATTATTTATTCTTCTAAATTTCTGCAGATTTACCTTTCTTTTTTCTTTTCATTCTCTATTATTTACATATTTTTAAGTGAAAATGCTCAAAAGGTAATTAAATAAGACTATTCTAACAACTTGTGTGGTGAATTAATGTCCACTGCTGAAAAACCTCGAAAAAATTTTAAAGGATTTACTTCGAGAATTAAAGAAGCTACTGAAACTATAAAAGACTTTGATGAACAGATACTATGTATTAGTCATATAGATGCAGATGGATTAACTTCAGCTGGAATTATTGGTAAAACTTTACATAGAGCTGAAATTCCTTATCATATAAGATGTGTTAGACAGTTAGAATTACCTATTATCAGCGAAATATCAATGATGAAAAACATTAAGAACATCATTTTTAGTGATCTTGGTGGTGGACAACTGGAAGGTATAAATAAATTCCTAGCAGATAGGAATATTATAATTTTGGATCATCACCCATCTATAATTGAACCTTTATCTAATACTATAATACATATAAATCCATTTGAATTTGGTTATGATGGATCCAATGAAATTAGTGGTGCTGGAATAAGTTATTTTTTTGCAAAGGAATATGATAAAAAAAATTTTGATTCTTCAGCGATAGCAATTGTAGGTGCTCTAGCTGATCGTCAAGATAAAGGAGCTAAGAATTCTTTAACAGCGTTAAACAAAAACATTGTTGAAGATGCAATAAAAGTAGATGTTTTAGAAGAGAAATTAGACATTCGATTATTTGGTCGTGAAACAAGACCTATTTATCAAGCTCTTGAATATACAACTGATCCTTTTCTTCCAGGTTTGACTGGGAATGGTGATATGTGTCACAGATTTATGAGGGATACTGGTATACCTCAACAAAAAGGTAATGAATGGCGAACAATACAAGATTTGTCTAAAGAAGAAAGGCAAATGCTGGTTGAATCATTAATTACTTATGGTCTTTCACATGGTATGACAACAGAAGACTCTCAAAGTATCATTGGAATGGTTTATACACTAAAGCAGGAACAACCAGGAACACTTTTAAGGGATGCTCGAGAATTTGGTTCTTTACTAAATTCATGCGGTAGATTGAATGCTACAGGAGTGGCAATAGGTCTTTGTATGGGAGAAAGGAAATTCTTACTACAAGAAGCAGAAAGTATAATGACGAATTATCGAATGAAAATCTCTAAATTTATTGAAATAATAAATCAAGAGAGTGAACATCTA